>DAOMOI010000085.1:0-7637 GCA_035444225.1 Aquamicrobium sp.
GTCGAGGCCGACGGCGACGCCCCGGCCCTGCTCGCCGCGCGCCGGCTTGACGACGACGCGCCCGTGCTTCTTGCGGAACGCCTCCAGCGCGCCGGCGTCGTCGCCCGCCGCCATCTGCTCCGGCACGGCCAGCCCGGCATTCGCGACCACGCGGCGCGTCACCGCCTTGTCGTCGCAGATCGACATCGCCACCGCCGAGGTCAGCTCGGAAAGGCTCTCGCGGCAATGGACCGAGCGGCCGCCATGCGACAGGCGGAAGAAGCCGCCTTCCGCGTCGGTGATCTCGGCATGGACGCCGCGCCGGTGCGCCTCGTCGACGATGAGCCGGGCGTAAGGATTGAGCGCGCCGTAATCGTCGAGCGGGCGGGCGAACAGCTTCTCGTTGATCGGGTTCTTGCGCTTGACGGCGAAGACCGGCACGCGCCGGAAGCCGAGCTTCTCGTAGAGCGCGATCGCCTGCTCGTTGTCGTGGAGCACGGACAGGTCCATATAGGCCGCCCCGCGCGCGGAAAAATGCTCGGCCAGCCGTCGCACCAGCATCTCGCCGATGCCCGGATGGCGCGCCTGCGGATCGACGGCCAGGCACCACAGCGACGAGCCCTGCTCGGGGTCGGCGAAGGCGCGGCCATGGTCGATGCCGGTGACAGTGCCGATGATCTCGCCCGACGCCTCATCCTCGGCGACGAAATAGGTGATGGCGCGGTTGTCGCGGTTCGACCAGAAGAAGTCCGGCCGCACCGGCACCATGCCCCGCGCAGCATAGATGCGGTTGACGGCGCGCGCGTCCGCCTCCGACGACAGCCTGCGCATGAAGAAGCCGCGCGTCTGGCGGCGGCTGGAGCGGTAGGTGGCGAGATCGAGCCGGAAGGTGTGCGAGGGGTCGAGGAAGATCTCCTGCGGCGCCGCGGCCAGCAGCACGTGCGGGTCGCGGACGTGAAAGACGATGTCGCGGCGCTCCGGGCCTTCCGCGCGCAGCACGTCGACCAGCTCGGCCGGGTCGTCGAAGGTCTGGGCGAAGATCAGCCGCCCCCAGCCGCAATCGACCGACGCGTGCGGCTTCGGCGCGGCCCCGCCGTTGCCGGCCGGACCCTGCGCATGGGCGCGAAGCCGCTGGAGCCGGTGCGACACGGCCTTGCCGGCGCGGATCCGGGATTGCCTGTCGAGCGTCTTTTCCCTGTTCGTCACGCCGTCAGATCCCATGCGTCTGCATCCACAGTTCCAGAAGTCCCGCCTGCCACAGCTCGGAGCCGCGCAGGGGCGTTATGTGATCGGCTGGATTGGCGAACAGCCGCCCCAGATAATCGTCGCGGAAGATGCCGCGCTCGCGCGCCGCGCGCGAGGTCAGCGCGTCGCGCACCATGTCGAGATACGGGCCGTCGACATATTTGAGCTGCGGCACCGGGAAGTAGCCCTTCGGCCGGTCGATGACCTGATGCGGCACGATCAGGCGGGCGGCGTCCTTGAGCACGCCCTTGCCGTTGTCGCGCAGCTTCTCCTGCGGCGGGATCCGCGCCGCCAGCTCGACCAGCTCGTGGTCGAGGAAGGGCACCCGGGCTTCCAGCCCCCATGCCATGGTCATGTTGTCGACGCGCTTGACCGGGTCGTCGACCAGCATCACATGGCTGTCGAGCCTGAGCGCGGCATCGACCGGCGTGTCCGCGCCCGCCCGGGAAAGGTGTTCGGCCACCAGCGCGAAGCTCGGGTCGCCGTCGGCGATCCACTCCGGGTTGACCTGCGCCTTCATCGCCTCGTGCGAGCGGTCGAAGAAGACGCGGGCATAGTCGGCGGCGACGTCGTTGGACGACGCCAGCGGCGGATACCAGTGATAGCCGCCGAATACCTCGTCGGCGCCCTGGCCCGACTGCACGACCTTGATGTGCTTCGAGACCTCCTGCGACAGCAGGTAGAAGCCGACATTGTCGTAGGAGACCATCGGCTCCGACATCGCCGCGAACACGCCGGGCAGCGCCTCCATCAGCCGGTCGGACTGGACGAAGATCTTGTGATGGTCGGTGTCGAAATGCCGGGCGATCAGGTCGGAATAGACGAACTCGTCGCCCTTCTCGCCGTTCGCTTCCTCGAACCCGACCGAGAAGGTCATCAGCCCGTGCTGCCCTTCCTCGGCGAGCAGACCGACGATCATCGAGGAATCGACGCCGCCGGAAAGCAGCACGCCCACCGGCACGTCCGCCACCATGCGCCGCCGGACCGCCTTGCGCAGCGCCTCCAGCACGTGGTCGCGCCATTCGTCGGAGGACAGGCCGGCCAGCGCCGGGTCGCGCTCATAGGGCGGCGACCAGTAGACCGTGTCGGACTTGCGCCCGTCCGGCTCGATGACGCGGACGGTCGCGGGCGGCAGCTTGCGCACGCCGTTGAGGATCGTGCGCGGCGGCGGCACCACGGCGTGGAACGACAGGTAATGATGCAGCGCGTGGCGGTCGATCGACGTGTCGATGCCGCCGCCCTTCAATAGCGCCGGCAGTGACGAGGCGAACCGGAGCGCGCCGGGCGTCTCAGCCAGATAGAGCGGCTTGATGCCGAAACGGTCGCGCGCCATGACGAGCCGGCCGGTGTCGCGCTCGTGGATGACGAAGGCGAACATGCCGTGAAAGCGCTCGACGCAGGCCTTGCCCCAGGCGTGCCACGCCTTGAGGATGACTTCCGTGTCGCCCTGGCTGAAGAAGCGATAGCCCTTCGCCTCAAGCTCGGCGCGCAGCTCGGGATAGTTGTAGATGCAGCCATTGAAGGCGATGGTCAGGCCGAGCTCGGCGTCGGCCATGGGCTGGCGCGACCGTTCGGACAGGTCGATGATCCCGAGCCGGCGATGCGCGAACGCCGCGTTGTTATGGATGACGAGGCCGGAGCCGTCCGGCCCCCGCGACGCGAGTGCCTCCATCATCCTGGTCTGGGTGAGCGCCGACGGCGACGTGCCGTCGAACCGTATTTCTCCGCAAATGCCACACACGAGTCGGTCGGAATCCTTTCGGTTACGTTGCATCCCCGCCGGGTTTATTATATGTCTGATAATTAGATGTCAAATTATAGCGGTGCGGGAATGACTGCTGACCATGCCAACGCGCGTTCGCGCAAAAGGTTTCGCGACGCGGAGGTCGGGGCCGTCGAGAAGGCGATCCGCCGCATCGTGCGCGCCCACGACCTTCAGTCGCGGGCGCTCGTCAAGGCGAGCGGCCTGACGGCGGCGCAGCTCGCGGTGATGAGGGGCATTGC
The DNA here is from genome assembly GCA_035444225.1 of Aquamicrobium sp. GTDB lineage: Bacteria > Pseudomonadota > Alphaproteobacteria > Rhizobiales > Rhizobiaceae > Aerobium. The sequence goes on from DAOMOI010000085.1 coordinate 3,229, forward strand.
CGGGTTGGGCGAGGTGACGTCGGCGGCGTTGTCCGCTTATGCCGACATCAGCGCGGCCACGGTGGTGACCGTGCTCGACAATCTGGAGGAGCGCGACCTGATCAACCGCTACCGCTCGGGCAGCGACCGGCGCGTCGTGCATACCCGGCTGACCGAGCGCGGCCTGGCCGCGCTCGCTTCGGCCCCGTCGCCTCTGGGCGATGCGTTCCTGCAACGCTTCGCGCGCCTCGATGCCGGGGAGCGGCGCCGGGTCGTGGAAGCCGCCACCCGGCTTGCCGACCTCCTGTCACGCGAGCCCGACGGCCTCCACATCCACGCCGCCGACGCCGATGCGGTCAGGCCGGATTCCGCGAGCCGCCCCGAATCCCGCTGACAGGCCCGGCGTCCACGGCGAGACCATTGGCGATGTCCAGCGCCAGCGGCTCCGCTCAGCCGATGTCGAGAAGCCACGAATGGAAGGTTTCCCTGATGTCCGGGTCGGTTTCGGCCAGCCTGCCGACGCCGCTTCCGACCCCCGTCATCACCGACAGGGCGAACGACTGGCCGGCCCGGGCGAGCTGCTCGAGCGCGAGCACCATTTCGAACGAGCCCTCGTATCGCTTGGGTCCCGTCGGGATAATTCCCAGCCGGTCTGTGTCGACCAGTTCCGGCTGGGCTTGGAATGTCCGCTTCTACAGCCTTATGGGTGGATTATGTGCAAATAGACAATGGACGGAGATTGAAAGGACTTAATACGCTGAGCGATGTTCAGCGAGGGTCCAACCGTGCTCCATTCAGGTCAGATCCCGGCGAGGCAAGCCGGTTCCTCCGCCGCTTCCGGGGAGACGACGCTGTCGGATGCGGATTGCATCGCGCTTCTGCAATGGATGTTGCGTCACGACACGACTGCCCAGCAGGGCGGGGAGGAAGGGTTCGCGGGCGAGCTGGCGGCGTATCTGGCGGAGCGTCGGATCGCGTCCCGGATCGTTTCCGGCGATGCCGGGCGCGCCAATCTGGTGGCGAGTATCGACAGCGGCCGGCCCGGTCCCCACCTCGTCTTTTGCGGTCATTGCGACACCGTCCCGCTTGGCGACCGCGCCTGGCAGAAGCCGCCGTTCGGCGGGGAGGTTGAAGGCGGGCGCATCCACGGCCGCGGCTCTTCCGACATGAAAGGCGGGCTGGCCGCGCTCGTGGCGAGCTTTCTCGATCTGTCCGCATCCGACGACTGGTCGGGCCGGCTGACGCTTGCGGTCGCCTATGGCGAGGAGACCGGGTCGGAGGGCGCGAAGCTGATGGCCGGAGACGGCAGCCTCGACCCGTTCGACGCCATGATCATCGCCGAGCCGACATCGAACAGGGTCGTGCGCACGCACAAGGGCGCGTTGTGGTTCGCGGTCACCGCCACCGGCCGCACCGGGCACGGATCGATGCCCCAGATGGCGGTCAATGCGCTGGAAATGGCGATCAGGCTTCACGACAGGCTGCATCGGCTGGACGTGCTCCGCGCGGAGGACCCGCTCCTGGGGAGGCCTACCATCTGCCTGACGCGCCTGCAGGGAGGCACCCAGGTGAACGTGATCCCCGACCACGCGGTGGCCGAATTCGACCTGCGCACCCTTCCCGGTCAGGACCACGAAGAGATTCTCGCCGAGATACGGCGCGTAGCCCGTGAGATCGAGGCCGACTATGCCTGCGGGAAGATCGCCGTCGAGATGCTCAATTCGCTTCCCGCGCTCGACACCCCGGCGCAAAGCCCGGTCATCCTCGCTGCGCGGGAGAGCCGCGGCGGGCTGGGCCTGTCCCGGGACGAGGCGGGCGGCGCCAGCTACTTCACCGACGGCTCGGTGCTTCAGGCGCTTGGCCGCGACATTTTGATACTCGGCCCCGGCGATCCCGGCGAGGCGCATCAGACCGACGAGAGCCTCGACCTTTCGGACTTCCTTGCGTCCCGCAAGATCTACACCGGCATCGCCCGTCGCCTTCTGTGTTTATCCGAGGAAAAGGAGAATTCTTCGCACCGCCCCTGAGAGGGTGGATTGCAGGCATCAAGTCCCCGTCAAGAGGGACCAACCCAACTTCCAAGAGGTGTTCCAATGTCACTTGACCGTCGTCAATTTCTGAAAGTTTCGGCCGCCGCAGCCGGCACGGGAGTGCTCAGCGGCATTCCCTTGATGGCACAGGCTCAGGCGAAGGGCGGCGTGCTCAACGTCGTGGTCCAGCCCGAGCCGCCCGGCATTATGATCGGCATCTACCAGAACGTGCCGTCGCAGATGGTCGGCGGCAATATCTTCGAGGGGCTGCTGCGCTTCGACGCCGACCTGAACCCCCATCCGCTACTCGCCGAAAGCTGGGAGGAAGCGCCGGACGGCATGTTCTATTCCTTCAAGCTGAAGGAGAACGTGCTGTGGCACGACGGCAAGCCGTTCACCTCGGAAGACGTGGTGTTCTGCGTCGACACCATGCTGCGCGAGACGCACCCGCGCGTCCGCAACTTCCTCAACGCGGTGGAAAGCATCACCGCCGACGGGCCGTACAAGGTGGACTTCAAGATGAAGCACCCCTTCGCGCCGTTCATCCAGTCCTTCGAGGTCGGCTCCATGCCGATGCTGCCGAAACATCTCTACGAGGGCACGGACTACAGCACCAATCCGGTCAACACCGCCCCGATCGGCACCGGCCCGCTCAAGTTCGACGAATGGCAGAGGGGCTCGTATCTCAAGCTCGTCGCCAACGAGAACTATCATGAGGAAGGCGTGCCGACGATCGACGCGGTCTATTTCCACGTCATTCCCGACGGCGCGAGCCGCGCGACGGCTTACGAGACCGGCAAGGTCGACGTGCTGCCCGGCGGTTCGGTCGAGTATTTCGACGTCCAGCGGCTGGCGGAGCTGCCGAATTCCGAGCTCACCACCAAGGGCTGGGAATTCCAGGGCTCGCAGGGCTTCCTGTGGCTCAACAACCGCTCGAAGTGGATCGAGGACAAGCGTGTCCGCCAGGCGCTCATGTACGCTCTCGACCGGGAGGCCATGCGCGACATCGCCTTCTTCGGCTACGCGAACGTGGCGCCGAGCCCGTGGAACAGCTCGACCAAGTTCTACACCGCCGACATCAAGCAGTATGCGCGCGACGTGGAGAAGGCGAAAGCGCTGCTGGCCGAGGCCGGCTACGACGGCAGCCCGATCCGGCTTCTGCCCCTGCCTTACGGCGAGACCTGGCAGCGCCTGGCCGAGATCGCCCGCGAGAACCTGCTCGAGGCCGGCCTCCAGGTCGACCTGACCGCCACCGACGTGGCGGGCTGGAACCAGCGCCTCGGCGAGAAGGACTACGACATCGCCTTCAGCTACATGTCGCAATATGGCGATCCGGCGCTGGGCGTGGCGCGTCTCTACACCACGTCGAACATCATCGAGGGCTCGCCCTGGAACAATGTCTCGGCCTATTCCAACCCCGAGCTCGACGCGCTGTTCGACGCCGGCGCGGCCGAGATCGACCCGGAAAAGCGCGCCAAGATCTATCATGACGCCCAGGCCCTGATCGCCGAGGAAGTGCCGCTCGCCTGGCTGTTCGAGATGATCTGGCCGACGATCTATCGGTCCAACATCAAGAACCTGATATCGTCGGGCGTCGGCCTGAACGACAGTCTCGGCCGCGCGCGCATCGAATAGGCGCGAAAGCGACGCAAACTGAGCGGCCCGGTCTTCCGGGTCGCTCGCTTTCCATTTTCTAGGGGCCAAGAGCTTGAGCCGTCTGAGGTTTCTGTTGGGGCGCGTGGTTCAGGGGGTGCTTGCGCTCTTCGTGATCGCGACCCTGAATTTCCTGCTGATCCGCGCTGCGCCGGGCGATCCTGTCGCCGTGATGGCGGGCGAGGCGGGGGCCGTGGATGCGCGCTTTCTCGAGAGCCTGCGCATCCAGTACGGGCTCGACCAGCCGCTCTATGTCCAGTGGTGGACCTATATCTCGCGCATCGCCACGCTGGATCTCGGATTTTCCTATCGCCAGCAGGAGACGGTGGCGCAGCTGATCGCTGAACGTCTGCCCGCGACGCTGCTCCTGACGATCTGCGCCTTCGTGTTCTCTCTGGTCGTGGGCGTCGGCCTCGGCGTGCTCGCGAGCCGCCGGCCGGGCGGCTGGGTCGATCGCCTCATCGGCTTTGCCGCGCTGATATTCTATGCCGCGCCGATGTACTGGCTCGCGCTGATGGCCGTGCTGGTCTTCTCGATCCAGCTCGGCTGGTTGCCGGCGTTCGGCTACAGTTCCGTGGGCGCGAACCTGACCGGCATGGCCGCCGTCGCCGACGTCGCCCGGCACCTGATACTGCCGACGCTGGCGCTGTCGTTCTTCTACGTCGCGATCTATACCCGCATGACGCGCGCCAACATGATCGCGATGTCGCAGATGGCTTTCGTCAAGACCGCGCGCGCCAAGGGCGT
>DAOMOI010000086.1:0-7625 GCA_035444225.1 Aquamicrobium sp.
GAAGTCGCCGCGTCCGATCCAGGCGAGCGCGATCAGCTCGGCCGCCTCGTCTACGTTCAGGTCGCCGATCAGCGCGCGCAGCTCGCGCTCGGTCAGGTCCTCCTCCTCTTCCTCGGCCAGCCCGTCATGAAAATGGCCGTCGCGCGACTGGTCGTCCAGCTCGATCTCATGCTCGGACCCGGCCTCGTAATCGTTGCTGACGCCGGAGGCGATGGCCTTGGCCTTGAGGACGAAGAGCCGCACCGTGTCGGGGTCGATGGTCAGTTCCCATTCCTTTTCCAAGGGCCTGCGCATGAGAGCCTCCGTTGCCGAAGGCCATGATAGCGGATTTCCCGTGATTTTCACGCGGTGGATATGCGAATGGCATCGCGGCTTCTCGTCGGGGGAAAGATTCGATGTCGCTCATGTCGCCCAAGGTCCTGCCGGTCCTGCTGCTGGTCGCGTCCAACGTGTTCATGACCTTCGCCTGGTACGGCCATCTGAAGTTCAGGACCGCGCCGCTTTATGCCGCAGTCCTGTTCAGTTGGATGATCGCCTTCGTCGAATACTGGCTCGCCGTGCCGGCCAACCGCATCGGCCACGCGGTCTATTCGGCGGCCGAGCTGAAGACGATGCAGGAGGTGATAACCCTTTGCGTTTTCGTCGTTTTCTCCGTCTTCTACCTCAAGGAGGCGATCACCTGGAATCACCTTCTCGGCTTCGCGCTGATCGCTGCCGGCGCGGCCGTCATTTTCCGCGCCTGAGCGCCGGCGCCCGTTCCCGCCACGGTCCCGCCGCCAAGATTCCGCGTGAAAAGCCGGCGGGAAGTGCTATATTTGACGCGAGAAGCATAGAACGGTTCGTCGGCCGAGGCTGCCGGACCGTTTTCTTTTTGTGTGGCGCGCTCCCCGGGGCGCGGGACGGAAAAGGACGAAAGGTCGAGTGACATGAACAAGGTTCCGATGACGGTCGGTGGATTCGAGGCTCTGAAGGAAGAGCTGCGCTGGCGTCAGCAGGAGGAACGGCCGCGCATCATCGAGGCGATCTCCGAGGCGCGCTCGCACGGCGATCTTTCCGAGAACGCGGAGTATCACGCCGCCAAGGAGGCGCAGAGCCTGAACGAGGGCCGCGTCGGCGAGCTGGAGGACCTGATCGCGCGCGCCGAGGTCATCGACGTGACCAAGCTGTCGGGCGACACGATCAAGTTCGGCGCGACCGTGGTTCTGGTCGACGAGGACACCGAGGAAGAAAAGACCTATCAGATCGTCGGCGACCAGGAAGCCGACGTGAAGGCGGGCCGCATTTCCATCTCCTCGCCCATCGCGCGCGCGCTGATCGGCAAGGCCGTCGGCGACGAGATCGAGGTCAACGCGCCCGGCGGCGCGCGTGGTTACGAGATCGTCCAGCTGCGCTGGGCGTGAGCGCGCCGCAGGCAGGGGAGGGCGAAAGCACCCGCGTCGACATGGCGCGGGTGGAGGTGGTCGCACCCAATTTCAAGCGCCGGCTTTCCGGCGTCACCAGCACGATCATCCAGCTCGTTCCCATCCAGTCGAGGATGATCGGCATGGCGACGCTCGGCCCCGGCCTGCCCGCCGGCCTGCCGAAGATGCGCTGGTGGCAGGTGCCGGCGCTTCTGGCGCGGCCGAAGGGCGCGCGCGTCCGCGTCTGGCACGCACGGCGCAATGTCGAGATGCTGTTCGGGGTGGTCCTGCGCCATGTGCTGCGCGCGCCCATGCGGCTCGTCTTCACCTCCGCCTCGCAGCGTGTCCACACCGGCTGGACGCGCTTCCTCATCCGCCGCATGGACGCGGTGATCGCCACCAGCAACAAGACCGCCGCCTATCTCAAGGTGCCGAACACGGTCGTCATGCACGGCATCGACACCGAGCGGTTCCGCCCGCCGGATAATAAGGCCGGGGCGGCGCAGGCGCTCGGCCTCGACCCGGCCCGGCTCTATGCCGGCTGCTTCGGCCGGGTCAGGCGGCAGAAGGGCACGGACCTCTTCGTCGAGGCGATGATCGCGCTCCTGCCGCATCACCCGCAATGGTCGGCCATCGTCGCCGGCCGCGCCACCTCCGGCCATCTCCCGTTCGAGGAGGAGCTGAAGGCGCGCGTGGCGCAGGCCGGCCTTGCCGACCGCATCCTCTTCGTCGGCGAGCATCGCGACATCGAGCGCTGGTATCGGGCGCTCTCGCTCTATGTCGCGCCGCAGCGTTGGGAAGGTTTTGGTCTCACCCCGCTCGAGGCGATGGCGAGCGGCGTGCCGGTGGTGGCGGCCGATGTCGGCGCCTTCAGTGAGCTGGTCGTCGAAGGCCGGACCGGCGCGATCGTCCCACCCGACGACCTGGCCGCGATGCAGGAAGCGATTCGCCCCTATCTCGCCGATCCCGCATAGGCCGCCGCGCGAGGCGAAGCAGGCCGCGCCCATGTCGAGGCGAATTTCCGGCTCGCGGGCGAGGCGGAGAAGCTGGTGGCCATCTATCGCCGGCTCGCGGCCGGGCAGGGGGCATAGCGCGCGATGCGCATCGAGGGCTTCGTCATCCATCTGGCGCGGGCCGAGCGGCGCCGGCCGCAGGTCGAGGCGCTGCGCGGCGCTCTGCCGATGCCGGTCCATGTCATCGAGGAGATCGCGTCGGTCTACCGTCCGCGCCTTTATCGGCCGCGCTATCCCTTCGCACTCGGGGCCGGCGAGATCGGCTGCTTCCTGAGCCACCGCAAGGCATGGCGCGAGATCGTCGCCCGCGACCTCGACGCCGGGCTGATCGTCGAGGACGACGTCGCCGTCGATGCCGAGCGCCTGCGCCGGCTTCTCGATCTGGTGGGGCAGGTCGCCGGTCCGGCGGATTTCGTGCGCTTTCCGCAGAAGGAGCGCGGCGAGGCGGGGCCGGTTGTCGGCCGGGGCGAGAGTGGCTCGTTGCTCATCGAGCCGGTAACGCCCGCCTTCGGCACGGTTATGCAGATCGTCGGCCGCGATGCGGCGGCGCGGCTGCTCGATCTGACCGAAACCTTCGACCGGCCGGTCGATGTTCTCCTCCAGATGCGCTGGCTGCACCGGATCCGCATCCTGTCGGCGCGGCCGCTGGTGACGGCCGAGATCAGCCGCGAGCTCGGCGGCACGCTGGTGCAGGCGCGCCGGCACAGCCTCTCCGCCACCATGAAACGGGAAATCCAGCGCCCGCTCTATCGCGGTACCGTACGCCTGCTTAACCGGCTGACGCGCCTTTCCTGACCGTCAGGTCGCCGGCGGCAGCGGCGCACGGTCCCGGAATTCCTCGTCCGGGTCGGGTTTGGCGTCCTGCCTTGCTGCCATGTTCTTCTGGAACAGAAGTGCTTCCGTCGTGAAGGAATAGACCGCGAGCATGCCGCAATGGACGAAGCCGGCCCAGCCCATGAGGAAGAGCCGGTTCAGGAAGAAGAACCGTAAGAAATAGACCGAAGGGTTGAAAAGCATGCGCGCGTAGCGCGGCTTCCTGCCGGCGCGGAAAAGCTGCTCGGCCTTGAGGTCGGCATAGTGGATCGCCTTTTCCAACTGCTCGCGCAGCGCTGGCGCTCGGCGGTGCAGGATGTTGCCCTTGGCGATGCAGCCGATCCCGCCGTCGACGTTCATGCCTTCATGCACCAGCCGGTCGAGCCTGTAGCCGGCCTTGCCGTTGCGGGTCAGCCGCAACAGCGTCGTCTCGCGCGCTGCCTCGGGCCGGTAGCCGTAATCGTGGATGTAGCTGCGCAGGCGCAGCTCCCAGCCGTTGATGTCGGCGCGCGCGAGATGCGCCGGCAGCGCCGTGACGAGGTCGTCGCTCAGCCGCTCGTCGGCGTCGATGCACAGGCACCATTCCTTCGTGCATTGTTCCAGCGCGAACTGCTTCTGCGCGGAATAGCCCGGCCAGTCGCGTTCGAACAGCCGGATCGGAAAACCCTCCCGCGCCAGCGAGCGGATGACGTCGAGCGTGGCGTCGGTGGAGCCGGAATCGACGACGACGATCTCGGCGCAGGCGGCGAGGCTGCGGATGCAGGGCGCGATCCACTCCGCCTCGTTCTTGCAGATGATGTAGGCGGAAAGGTTTTCGATGCGTGCGTCCATGACATCCCCACGGGGCGAAGCCGTGCCTTCGACCTAATGTGGCGATAAGTCAAGAATTTGAAAGAAGGCGCGTCTCGATTGCCTGCTTGCCCGTTCAGTCCTCGCGCCCGCCGTCGAAGACGACGAGGTGGCGGATGCGGCGGCCACCATCCGTGGCGCCGTCGAGCTGGTCCGGTGCCAGCGGCGGGCCGTCGATCCTCGGCAACCCGGAAAGCAGCACGCGCTCGCGGACGGGATCGACGATCCGCAGGCTCTCGATCCGGTTCTCCGCCACGGGGTCGGCGCCCAGCCAGTAGGGCTTTTGCGCCGGCACGATGCAGCCGAGCGCGCGCGGGCTGCCCTTGTCGCCCGAAAGCGGCAGCATCACCATCTCGAACGGCGCGGCCTTGCCGCCTTCGGTCCGTCCCTCGAAGGTGATGGCGACGACCGCGTCGTAATGGAACACCGAATAGGCATGGCGCGAGACGATGCGCTGGTCGCGCCGCGACCACAGGAGGGGGAAGGCATAACCCTTCAGCTCGCGCCCGTAGGTGGCGCACAGCCGCGTTCCCGCCAGCCGGAAGATCGCCTCGCCGCGCGCGTCCTTCTCCAGGATGAAGGTGTCGGCCAGCAGCGCCTTGATCTCGGCCGGCTCGATCTCGGTCCGTCGCGGCGCCGGCCTGTCGCCGCGCAGCCGGTCCCAGTATCGAAACAGGGCGGTCGTCCCCTTATGCTTCATGTCTTCAGCGCCCCCTGTTCCATGGTGTCCCGTTTTTCCATGGTCTTGTTTCATTGGCGGACAAAGCCCCGACGCGCGGGTCCTTCATGCCGTACCAAGCACGAGCCGTGCCAGCCCCGTTAACCGTTGTTCACGGCTTTCCGTTTTATTAAGGTTAACGAAAGGTTGACGTTGCGGGTCGCCTGTCGCCGTGGCACCACTTCGTCATCAAGAGGGGAGCGGCCCTCGACAGCACGGGGCCGCGATACATCTCGGGAAATGAGCAGGGGGCTCGACCGGAAGCCGCCCGCGGACAGCCACCCTGCCCGTGTCCGTGGGCGGCCGGTGTCCGGGGGCGGCTTTTCATTTCCCCGCGCCTCTGATAGCTGCTGCCGCCCATGACCCAGCACGATCCACTCGCCACGGACGATCCCGGCTCGCCGGCCCCGCCGCCGCCTCGCCGCGAACCGGCCTTCAACCTGCCCGGCGTGGTCGTGGCGCTGATCGCCGCGCTTGCCGGCATCCATCTCGTGCGCGTCTGGCTGCTGTCGCCGGAGCAGGATTTCGGCGTCATCCTGCGCTTCGCCTTCATCCCGCTGCGCTATTCTGGCGGCTACGCGGTCGATGCCTATGCCTTCATCGCCCCGTTTTCCTATGCCTTCCTGCATGGCGGGCTCGGGCATCTCGCGGTCAACACGATCTGGCTCGCCGCCTTCGGCTCGCCGCTCGCCAACCGCATCGGGCCGTTGCGCTTCCTCCTGTTCTGGGCCGTCACGTCGCTGGCGGCCGTGGCGCTGCATTACGTGCTGCACCGGACCGACGCCGTGCCGCTGGTCGGCGCTTCGGGCGCCATCTCGGGCATGATGGGGGCGGCGGCGCGCTTCGGCTTCCGCATCGACCGCAATGAGGGCCAGCCGGCCTTCGCCGGCCCGATCCTGTCGATCCCGGCCGTGTTCGCCTCGCGCATGGCGGTGACGTTCCTCGGCGTGTGGCTCGCCGTCAACCTCGCCATGGGCCTCGGCTTCGGCGCGCCCGACGAAGGCGCCATCGCCTGGGAGGCGCATATAGGCGGCTTCCTCGCCGGATTCCTGCTCGTGCGCGCCTTCGACCGGCGGCGCTGATCGCTCTTGAAATGCGCCCGTCTTGAGGGCACCATGGCCATGTTGGGGAGGCAGGCAGGCGCCGGCGCCCATCGCGCGGCGCCCAACCGGAGGAGCCCGCTATGACCGTGAAGTCGATCCTTGATGAGAAGGGCCGCGCCGTCGTCACGATCGGCCCCGATGCCACGCTTGCCGTCGCCGCCGCCCTGCTTGCCGAGCGGCGCATCGGCGCGGCCGTGGTGACCGACGGGGGAGGCCGGATCCTGGGCATCCTGTCCGAGCGCGATATCGTGCGCGCGGTCGGCCAGCAAGGCGCGGTCGCGCTCGACACGGCGGTTTCGGCGGCGATGACGGCTAAGGTCAGCACCTGCCGCGAGGCCCACACGGTTCACCATGTGATGGAAGTGATGACGCATGGCCGCTTCCGCCACCTGCCGGTGGAGAAGGACGGCCGCCTCGACGGAATCGTCTCCATCGGCGACGTGGTCAAGCGCCGCATCGAGATGGTCGAGCGCGAGGCCGACCAGATCCGCGAATACATCGCCACCGCCTGACGGGTGCGATCCAAGGAAGCGCCCGCCCTTGCGGCGGACGCTTCAGCCGCAGGTTTGCGCTTCAGCGGTTGTCGAGCCGCGCCCGCACCAGCGCGAGGCCGCGCCGGGTGATGCGGTACGGCCCGCCCTTGCTCGACGCGATGGCGGCCCGGCGGCGAAGCCGCCTGAAGAGGCCGACGTCGAAGCCGGCATAACGCCAGTTGTCGCGGGTATGGCAATGGACGGCTTCGATCCGTCCCTTTTCGTCTTTCTCGACGGCGATCCATCCGCCCTGTGCGAGCAGATGCAGGATGCGCTGTTCGGCGCGCGTGATATCCATGATGTGAGTCCGGAAAAACCGGGCCTGAAGCGGCCACAGAAAATCGTGCCGCCGCGAGAAGCGGCAGCGGTTCGGTTTTTCACGCCCTGACGGTCGAAACGAGCGTCAGGGCCTCAACGGGACTCAGATTCGCGGCGCAAGAAACACCTCTCGGTCGATGCGCCGAATGTAGGGGTTCCGTGGCCGGATTCCAAGCCGCCGTTCGCCGTCGAAACCCGCGCAAAAGTCCGGCGGAGCTTGCATGCGCGTGCGGATTGATCTAGCCAAGCCGTATCCATTCGGGCCTCTCGGCCGTCTCAGCACAGAACCGGATTGCCATGACGATTATCGACACGCGCACGCCCGATCCCAAGCGTCTCATCCCCGGCGCCACCGGCGACTGGGAGGTCGTCATCGGCATGGAGGTCCACGCGCAGGTCACCTCGCAGTCGAAGCTGTTCTCCGGCGCGGCGACGACCTTTGGCGCCGAGCCGAACGCCAATGTCAGCCTGGTCGATGCGGCGATGCCGGGCATGCTGCCGGTGATCAACGAGGAGTGCGTCAGGCAGGCGATCCGCACGGGGCTGGGCTTGAAGGCGCAGATCAACCTGAAATCGGTGTTCGACCGCAAGAACTACTTCTATCCCGACCTGCCGCAGGGCTACCAGATCTCGCAGTTCAAGCAGCCCATCGTCGGCGAGGGCGTGGTCAAGGTCTCGGTCGGGCCGGACCGGCAGGGCAATTTCGAGGAGATCGAGGTCGGCATCGAGCGCCTGCATCTGGAGCAGGACGCCGGCAAGTCGATCCACGACCAGCATCCGACCATGTCCTTCGTCGACCTGAACCGCTCGGGCGTGGCGCTGATGGAGATCGTGTCGAAGCCCGACATGCGCTCCTCCGACGAGGCCAAGGCGTATCT
>DAOMOI010000087.1:0-7544 GCA_035444225.1 Aquamicrobium sp.
TTCTCCCCGTTCACGGGGAGAAGGTGGCCCGAAGGGTCGGATGAGGGGCAGCGCGATGGTCGCAGATCATGCCGCTTCGGAGTGGCCGGGATATGATGCCCGGCCTCGCCTCAGCGCACCCGGCGCCGCTCGGAGGCCGGCTGGTAGGCGATCTTGGAATGATAGCCGCAATAGGGGCCGCTCTCGCCGGCCTCGTTGCCGCAGAAGCTGAATTCCTCGGCCAGCGGGTCGCCGTTCGGCCATTTGCAGGTCCGCTCGGTCAGTTGCAGCAGGCTGAGCTTGCGCGAGATCGGCACCACCACGTCCGCGGCAGGGCGCAGCACCTGCCGCGCCACCGGCTCGGCGTCGAACTGCACGGCAAGCGCAGTCGCGCCGATGCTGGCGGTGACCGTGCGCATCGGCCGGCTCGCGCCGCTCTTGGCCGGGCTGGCGGCCGGCGCCTTCTTGGCGCGCGGCTGGGCGGCGGAGGCGCGCCCGCGCCCCGACAGCTTCAGCCGGTGCACCTTGCCGATCACCGCGTTGCGGCTGACGCCGCCAAGCTGGGTTGCGATCTGGCTTGCGCTCAACCCCTCGGCCCACAGCTTCTTGAGCAGTTCAACGCGTTCGTCGGTCCAGTTCATGAGCACATGCTCCCGCTAATCGCATGCGCCGAATCCGAATCCCTTTCCGGCCGGCAACTGCCGGCACGGCACCACATATACAGGTGTGATTGGTTCGCCGCACGAAATCTAGATATTTCTTGGCCTCAAGGTACAGTATCGGCTGACTCCGTGACAAGACTCGGCCCGGCGCTCGGAATCGGATTTTTCGGTTTTCCCCAACTTGGGTGCACTTGCCGGGGCGAGTTCGGCGTTGGTGCGGCGCGTGAAGGTGCCGTCTGCCTTGCCTTTGCCACGTTTCATTTGACTCGAATGGCTTGAAAGCCGATATAGATTGGCCTTCCGCCGCCCTTTGGGCGGCTTTTTTGATTGTCCGTAACCCATGGCCCGCAACCCATGGATTGTCCGTAACCCATAGACGGTCGGAGAGGCATATAATGAGCGGATCGGCGCTTTACGAGACCTTTGCCCGCGCGCCCCTTACATTCGAGCGCGGCGAGGGAAGCTGGCTGATAACCGAAAGCGGCGAGCGCTACCTCGATTTCGCCGCCGGCATCGCCGTCAATTCGCTGGGCCACTGCCATCCGCATCTCGTCGCCGCGCTGACCGAGCAGGCCGGCAAGCTGTGGCACGTCTCCAACCTCTACCAGATTCCGGGGCAGTCGCGGCTGGGCGCGCGTCTGGCCGAGGCCAGCTTCGCCGACCGCGTCTTCTTCACCAATTCCGGCGCCGAGGCGCTCGAATGCGCGATCAAGACCGCGCGCCGCTATCATTATGTCAACGGTCGGCCCGAGCGGTTCCGCACCATCACCTTCGAGGGCGCGTTCCATGGCCGCACGCCGGCGACCATCGCCGCCGGCGGCCAGCAGAAATATCTCGACGGCTTCGGGCCGAAGGTCGATGGCTTCGACCAGGTGCCGTTCGGCGACATCGAGGCGGTCGAGGCCGCGATCGGGCCGGAGACGGCCGCGATCCTGCTCGAGCCGGTGCAGGGCGAGGGTGGCATCCGCGCCTTCTCCGCGCCGTTCCTCGAAAAGCTGCGCGCGCTGGCCGACCGCCATGGCCTCCTGCTCATTCTCGACGAGGTGCAGACCGGCATCGGCCGCACCGGCAAGCTGTTCGCCTATCAATGGTCGTCGATCGAGCCGGACATCATGGCCATCGCCAAGGGCATCGGCGGCGGCTTCCCAGTAGGCGCCTGCCTCGCCACCGAAAAGGCGGCCGCCGGCATGACGCCGGGCGTCCACGGCACCACCTTCGGCGGCAATCCGCTGGCCATGGCGGTCGGCAACGCCGTGCTCGACGTGGTGCTGGAGGAGGGCTTCCTCGAATCCGTGCAGGCGAGGGCGCTCAATGCGCGCCAGATGCTGGCCTCGCTCGTCGACGAGTTCCCGCATGTGTTCGAGGACGTGCGCGGCAACGGCCTCCTTCTCGGCCTGAAATGCCGCATGGCCAACACCGCGGTGCTCGCCGCCGTGACCGACGCGAGGCTGCTGGCGGTGACGGCGGGCGACAACGTCCTTCGCTTGCTGCCGCCGCTGACCGTCAGCGACGAGGAAATCCGCGAGGCGGGCGAGCGCATCCGCGCCTCCGCCGCCAACCTCGCCGCTTCGGAGAAGGTCGCGTGATGGCCGGCTCGTTCAGGCATTTCCTCGACATTTCCGCCGTTTCCGCCGCCGATCTGCGCACGATCCTCGACGACGCGCGCGCGCGCAAGCATCGCCTGAAGGCGGGCGCGGCGGCGGCCGAGAAGCCGCTTGCCGGCAAGGTGCTGGCGATGATCTTCGAGAAGCCGTCCACGCGCACCCGCGTCTCCTTCGACGTCGGCATGCGCCAGCTCGGCGGCGAGACGGTCATGCTGACCGGCGCGGAGATGCAGCTCGGCCGCTCCGAGACCATCGCCGACACGGCAAAGGTTCTGTCGCGCTATGTCGACGCCATCATGATCCGCACCACCGAGCACGAGCGGCTGATCGAGCTGGCCGAGCACGCCACCGTCCCGGTCGTCAACGCGCTGACCGACGACACCCATCCCTGCCAGATCATGGCCGACGTGATGACCTACGAGGAGCATCGCGGCCCGGTCAAGGACCGGCTCTTTGCCTGGACCGGCGACGGCAACAACGTGCTGCACTCGCTGATGGAGGCGTCCGCTCGCTTCGACTTCCGGCTGAACATCGCCGTGCCCGAGGGCAGCGAGCCGTCGCAGGACGTGCTCGACTGGACGCGCGCCAATGGCGGCCGCGTCGCGGTGATGCGTTCGCCGGAGAACGCGGTCAAGGATGCCGACTGCGTCATCACCGATACATGGGTGTCGATGGGGCAGGAGCATCGCGCGCGCGGCAACAACGTCTTCATGCCGTATCAGGTCAACGAGGCGCTGATGGCCCATGCGAAGCCGGACGCGCTGTTCATGCACTGCCTGCCGGCCCATCGCGGCGAGGAAGTGACCGACGCGGTCATCGACGGCCGCCATTCGGTGGTGTTCGACGAGGCCGAGAACCGGCTCCACGCCCAGAAGGCCGTGCTCGCTTGGTGCTTCGGCATCTGATCGCATCCGGCCCAGCTGCTTGCCCGGTGCTTGATCGCGGCGGGGCCGGTGCCTATCTGTCGGGCTGACCCTTTCTTTTGTCGGCCTTCGGCCCACCCCACGGGAATTTTCACGTGAGCGACAACGAAATCATGCTCGGCGAATTCGGCTTCGCCGGCGACGACCATGTGGTTCCTTTCGAGGTATCCGCGCTCGACCTGCGCGGCCGCGCCGTGCAGCTCGGCCCCGTGCTCGACGCCATCCTTCCGCGCCACGGCTATCCCGAGCCGGTCGCCAACCTGCTCGCCGAGGCGATGGTGCTGACTGTGCTGCTCGGCACGACGCTGAAGTTCGAGGGCAAGTTCATCGTCCAGACCCGCACCGACGGCCCGGTCGATCTGCTCGTCGCCGATTTCTCGACGCCGCATTCGCTGCGCGCCTATGCCCGCTTCGACGCCGGCAGGCTGGAGGAGGCGGTGGCGCAAGGCCGCACCGCGCCGCACGAGCTGCTCGGCAACGGCGTCCTGGCGCTGACCGTCGATCAGGGACCCTACATGCAGCGTTACCAGGGCATCGTCCAGCTCGACGGCGCGACGCTGGAGGAGGTCGCCCGCGTCTATTTCCGCCAGTCTGAGCAGATCCCGACCGACGTGCGCCTCGCCGTCGCCCGCCAGATCGTTCCCGGCCCCGACGGCCCCGTCGCGCACTGGCGCGCCGGCGGCCTCATCGCCCAGTTCCTGCCCGAAGCGCCGGAGCGGATGCGCCAGGGCGACCTGCCCGGCGGCGACGGCGACGAGGGCGACGCGCCCCATCAGGCCGACGATGCCTGGACCGAGGTGCGCTCGCTCGTCGCCACCATCGCGCCGGACGAGCTGTTCGACCCCACCGTCGGCTCCGAGCGCCTGCTCTACCGCCTGTTCCACGAGCACGGCGTGCGCGTGTTCGAGGGCGTGCGCATTGAGGACGACTGCTCCTGCTCGCGCGAGAAGATCCGCGGCATCCTCGAGGGTTTCACCGCCGAGGAGATCGAGGAGAGCACGCAGGACGGCGTCATCAGCGTCTCGTGCGAGTTCTGCTCCAAGCAGTACGAGTTCGACCCCGGCGAATTCCTGGGGGCCGAGGCGCGGCCTTCACATGGTTAACCGGCGTCGAAAGCATTCGTGAACCCGCCCGTGGCATGGTGACGCCTTGCCAGGGGACGGCGCGGGGCGCATAGCGGTGCGCCATGACTTTCAGAATCACCTTGATCGTCGCGATGGTCGCGGCGTTCGCGTGGGCCTTTTCCCGGCTCGCGACCCAGCCGGACAGGATGCCCCCGCCGGAAAGCCAGCGGGTGGCATGTCAGGATACGGGCGGCGCGTGCAGCCGGCCGGTCGTTCGCTGACAGCCTTAATCAATGGTCAATGCCTGCCGGTGCATCATCCGCCCCCGAAGGAACGGTTTCGCGGGCTGACCGATGGCGGAAACATATGCGACGCGCGCCGAGACGCGCGAGGAAACGGCCGAAGCCGTCTGCGAGATCGCGATCTGCATCGCGCGCGCGATCCATGACATCGACCCGCAGGCGCACCGGCGTATGAACTTCAATGCCGGCAAGGCCTATAACCGCCTGCTCGCCGGCCAGCACACGCTCGCCGCCGACATCCTCTATCGCTTCGGCCGGGCGCTGATGGACCCAGAGCTGTTCCCCGAGCAGGAGGACGACGTGTCCGCCCCGGAGGAAGACGAGCCTAGTTGAGCGAACGGACCGTGTCCGGCAGGTCGAGCGAGAAGGCGGGAATGTCGATCTCGAAGAAGCCGCCGTCGCCTCCGCGCACCGTATAGCTGCCGGCCATGAAGCCCGAAGGCGTGGTCAGCGGGCATCCCGACGTATATTGGAAGCTGTCGCCGGGGCCGAGCTCGGGCTGCTCGCCGACGACCCCGGGGCCGCGCACCTCCTCGGTGCGGCCGAGCCCGTCGGTGATGCGCCAGTGGCGGGCCAGGACCTGGATCGGGTCGTCCGAATGGTTGGCGATGGTGACGCGATAGCCCCAGACATAGCGCGCCGCGTCCGGGTCGGATTCTCCCGCCAGATAGAACGGCTCGACCGCCACCTCGATATTGCGCGTGATGCTGCGATACATGGCTGTCCGCCTGCGCTCCGGCCGGCCGCGGGGCGCGGCCGCCGCCTGCAGATGGCCAAGGCGGCATGGCGAAACTGTGGCCATGCCGCCCGCTTCGTTCCTTAGCCGACCTTGGCCAGCGCCCGGTCGAGGTCGTCGATCAGGTCGTCGGCGTCCTCGAGCCCGACCGACAGCCGCAGCGTCGAGCCCAGGATGCCGACCGAGGCGCGCGCCTCGTCGGTCAGGTTCTTGTGCGTCGTCGTCGCCGGATGGGTGATCAGGCTCTTGGCGTCGCCGAGATTGTTGGAGATGGCGACGATGTCGAGGCCGTTCATGAGGGCGAAGGCCTCGTCCTTGCCGCCCTTGACGTCGAAGCAGATCAGCGTCGAGCCGCCGCTCATCTGCTTCGCCACGATGTCGGCCTGGGGATGGTCGTCGCGGCCGGGGTAGACGACGCGCGAAACCGCCTTGTGCCGGGCGAGGTGGTCGGCGATGCGCGCCGCGCTCCGCGTCTGCTGCGCGACGCGGACCGGCAGCGTCTCCAGCCCCTTCAGAAGCGTCCACGCATTGAACGGCGACAGCGACGGCCCGGTATGGCGGAAATAGTCCTGGAACTCCTCGTCGATCCACTTCCTGTCGGAAAGGACGACCCCGCCGAGACAACGGCCCTGTCCGTCGATGTGCTTGGTCGCCGAATAGACGACGACATGGGCGCCGAGTTCGAGCGGCCTCTGCTGCAGCGGCGTGGCGAAGACGTTGTCCACCACCAGCCGCGCGCCGGCCTCGTTGGCGATCTGCGCTACCGCCGCGATGTCCACCACCTCCAGCGTCGGGTTGGTCGGGCTTTCGAGGAAGAACAGCTTCGTGTTCGGCCGCACGGCCGCCTTCCATGCCTCGATGTCGCGTCCGTCCACCAGCGTCGTCTCGATGCCGTAGCGCGGCATCAGCGTCTCGACCACCCAGCGGCACGAGCCGAACAGCGCGCGCGCCGACACCACGTGGTCGCCGGCGCGCGCGCCGCACAGGAGCGCGGAGGCGACGGCCGCCATGCCGGAGGCGGTGGCGCGCGCCTCCTCCGCGCCCTCCAGTTCGCACATGCGCTTCTCGAACATGTCGACGGTGGGGTTGGCGTAGCGCGAATAGATGAAGCCGGGCTCCTCGCCCTTGAAGCGGGCCTCCGCCGCTTCCGCCGTGTCGTAGACATAGCCCTGGGTCAGATAGAGGGCCTCGGCCGTCTCGCCGTGCGGCGAGCGCGTGGTGCCGGCATGGACCATCGCGGTCGCGGGTTTCCAGTTGCGCTTCGTCTCGCTCGTCATCGCCCTCTCCAGACACAAAAAAACCGGCCGCAAGTCGCGAGCCGGTTTCCTCTCGGTCCCTTTAGCGACTTGTTTAACGTGGCTGCAAGCCGACCGGCAAATCACCACGGGATAACCGCCCCTTTACGCCCGCCTCCGGCTTGCGTCAACGATTATCGGCGCTAAACCTCGAAGGCCCGCCACCAGCGCGGCCTTCGAGGGAGAGACGAACGTGCGCACCACGGGCATCCTGCCGGACCGCGACATTGCCGGCCTGTTCTCGGCCGGCGCGCTCGTCGCCGCGCGCGCGCTCGACGCCGACCAGATCCAGCCGGCCAGCCTCGACCTGCGGCTCGGGCAGCGGGCCTACCGCGTGCGCGCCAGCTTCCTGCCCGGCCCGTCGAGCACCGTCGCCGACAAGCTCGACCGGCTGAAGCTGCACGAGATCGACCTGACCGACGGCGCGGTGCTGGAGACCGGCTGCGTCTATGTCGTGCCGCTTCAGGAGCGGCTGGCGCTGCCCGCCGATATCTCGGCCTCCGCCAACCCGAAAAGCTCCACCGGGCGTCTCGACATCTTCACCCGCGTCATGGCCGACCATGCGCAGGAATTCGACAAGATCCCGGCCGGCTACGCTGGCCCGCTGTTCATGGAGGTCAGCCCGCGCACCTTCCCGATCGTCGTGCGCGAAGGCTCGCGCCTGTCGCAGATCCGCTTCCGCAAGGGCCACGCCCTGCTTTCGGAGGCCGAGCTTCAGGACCTTCATGCCGAGGAAACGCTGGTCGCCTCCGAGGCGCCGAACATCTCCGGCGGCGGCATCGCGCTCTCCATCGACCTGACCGGCAATGCCGATGGCCTGATCGGCTACCGCGCCAAGCATCACACGGCGGTGGTCGACGTCGACAGGCGGGCGGCGCAGGACGTCGACGATTTCTGGGAGCCGCTCCACGCGCGCGGCCGCCCCGAGCTGATCCTCGATCCGGACGAGTTCTACATCCTCGTCAGCCGCGAGGCCGTG
>DAOMOI010000088.1:0-7069 GCA_035444225.1 Aquamicrobium sp.
AGCACAGCTATGTCGGTGCCCGCGACGGCTATTTTGACGACGACGCCGGCGTCGCCGCCGACATCCTCGCCAGCGGCGCCGATCTCGTCGTGGTCGGCATGGGCAGCCCCCGGCAGGAATTGTGGGCCGCCCGCCACCTCGCCGTTCCGGGCGGGGCCTCGGCGCTTTGCGTCGGCGGCCTGCTCGATTTCACCGCCGGCGAGAAGCCGCGCGCGCCGGCATGGATGCGCAGGCTGCGCCTCGAATGGGTCTACCGCCTGCTGCTGGAGCCGCGGCGGATGTGGCGCCGCTACCTCGTCGGCAACGTCGTGTTCATGAAGCGGCTCGTTGCCGCCCGGCTCCGACGATCACGAGGCTGAACAGGTCGAAGCGCCAGGCGGCGACGAGCGCGGCCGCCGCGAACAGCGCGATCTCGCCCGCCCACAACGCCGCCCCGTCGAGCGCCGACGACAGGCCCCACGCGCCGGCGAGCGCCAGCAGCGCCAGTGCCGGGATGCCGAAGAGGGCTGCCCGCTCCACCGGCAGCTTGTAGTAGCGCCGCCCGGCAAAAGCCGCGACCACGCAGGCCCCGGCATGGGCGATGGCCAGCGCCGCCGCGCCCCCGGCCGCGCCGGCCCTCGGCACCAGCACCAGCGCGATGACGACCGAGACGACCACGAAGAAGACGTTGACGATCGGGTCGATCACGGTGGCGTCGATGAAATAGATCACCTGCGAGAAGTAGAAGACCCGGATGGTCATGAAGAAGAAGGCGCAGGCGATCCACGGGATGATCTCGTAGGCCGGCTGGGCGAAGCCTTCGCCGAGCAGGATGGCGACCAGCTTCTCGCCGAAGATGATGAAGAAGGCGGCGCCGAAGGCCGCCGCCGTCACGCAGGCGCGGAAGGCGAGCCGCATCGTCGCGTCCGACTGCGCGCGCCTTCCCTCGTCGGCCTGCTGCTTGGCGATGGTGACGAGGGCGAGCGCGATGGATTCGCCCGCGACCATGAAGCTCTGTCGCATCAGGTCGGCGACCACGCCATAGGGGCCGAGTACCGCGTTGCCGGCGAAATAGGCGATGATCAGCCGGTCGGTGGTGAAGCCGAGCGCGGTGATCCCGAACGAGAAGATCAGCGGCCAGCCATAGCGCACCAGCCCGCGCGCCTCCTCGCGCGAGGGTTGCGCGCGAGCGAAGCCGCGCAGGCTGATCAGGCTCGGCACCGCGGCGAGCAGGTGGCCGGCCGCCACCGCCAGCGCCAGCGCGATCGCCGAGGGCCAGACCGACAGCGTCGCCGCCCCCAGCGCCAGCACGAAGGCGGCGCGCAGCACCATGCACAGCGCCACCGCCCCCGCCTGAAGCCGCGTGCGGCTGATCTCGGTCGCGGCCTCGTAGATGGTCATGCCCGCGAACAGCGCGACCAGCGCCGCCGCGAAGGCGCCGCCCATCGGCGTCAGCATCGCCGTCACGGCTATGGCCGCCGACGCCACCGCCACCACGCCCAGCGCCAGCCGCCCGTAGGTGGCGATGAGCGCGCCCGCCTGCGCGGCGCGGTAGACGCCGAAATAGGCGAACTTCATCCATTGCGTTGTGAAGCCGTAGACAATAATGACCCAGGCGAAGACAAGGACATAGGCGCCGTATTCCTCGGGGCCGATGAAATGGGTGAAGACGGCGACCGAGATCAGGTTGCCGATGGCCGCGACGGTGCGGGAGCCGAAATAAAGGGCCGTGCTGGAGATCTTCATGCTCTTGTGCGGCGACTGGAACGGAGGTGGGCGTGCGCGTCCTGCAAATCCTGCACACCGATGAGCGCGGCGGAATCCTGACGCTTGCTTCCATGATCGAAGAGGGACTGGCCGCGCAAGGCTTTCATGTCGATACCGCCATCCTTTTCTCCAGCCCCGAGCTGGGGCCGCTGGCAAAACTGCGCGCCGCCGCGGCGATGGCGCTGCGGCTGGCCCGTGACGACCACGACGCGATCATCGCCTATCAGGCCACCGCATCGGTGCTGACCGGCCTTGCCGGACGCATCGCCGGGTGCCGCCGCCGCATCGTCCACCAGACCGCGCTGCCCCACGCCACCGCCTGGCCGGTGCGCCTTGCCGACCGGCTGGTCGGCGCGACGGGGGGCTATACCACCAACATTGCCAACACACGCTTTACGCTCGGTGAATTCCGCGATTATCCGGCATCGTACAAGAAACGAATGGTGCTGATCGAGCACGGGCTCGATCCCCTGGTGCCCCGCAGCTCGCGCGCCGAGACCCGCGCCCGCTTCGGCCTGCCGGCGGCCGCGCCGGTGCTTCTGAACGTCAGCAGGCTGATGGAGCAGAAGAACCAGGCGATCCTCATCGACGCGCTGGCGCAGGTGGAGGACGCGGTGCTGGCGATAGCCGGTCACGGACCCTACGAGGCGATGCTGCGCAGCCGCGCCGATGCGCTCGGCGTCTCGGGGCGGCTGCATCTGCTCGGCCCGCTCGCCCTGCAGGACGTGGCCGATCTCTACGGCGCGGCCGACGCCTTCGTCTTTCCCACCAATTGGGAGACCTTCGGTCTCGTCGCCGTCGAGGCGGGGCTGGCCGGCCTGCCGATGGTCGTGGCCGACATCGCCGTGCTGCGCGAGGTGCTGTCGAGCGCGCCGTCGCCGGTCCGCTTCGTCGCCCGGGACGACACCGCCGGCTGGGTCGAGGCGATTCGCGCCGCGCTCGACGCCCCGCCCGCGCCCGAGACGCGCGCCGCCTTCGCCGGGGCGCTCGCGGCCCGCTATTCGCGCGCCGGCATGGTCGAACGCTACGTGGCCCTGCTGCGATAGGACGAATCCCGCGAATGCGGCGAATCGTTGTGATCTTGTTAACCACAAATCCATCATATCCTTTCATCGTATGACCGATTGCCTTGCGGTGGCCGTTCCCGGCGGCCGGCAGCGGAGCGGGTTGCGGGGGACATGAAAGCGAACGAGAGCGGACAGCCGTGAAGTCGAGCCTGAGCACCATGCCCCTGACCCGCGACGAGCGGCGCGCCGTCGCCGAGGCGCGGCCCGCGGTCGATGTCCGGCGCTTCGCCGACATGATGCGCGGCAGCGCCTCTTGGATCGCGGCCTGCGTCATCGTCTGTGTGCTCGGCGCGCTCGCCTTCATCCTCCTGTCCGCGCCCACCTACGTCGCCTCCGGCCGCATCCTGATCGACCCCGCCGGCCTCGAATTCCTCGGCAACGGGCCGATCGCCCGGCCGGGCGACGCCGCGTCGGGGACGATCGAGGCGGAAAGCCAGATCTACGTCATCGGCTCGCGCGAGGTGCTGGAGCGCGTCGTCGAGCGCGAGGGGCTGGCCGACGACCCGCAATTCGGCGCCCGGCGCGGCGTGCTCTCGCGCCTGTCGGCCGCGCTCGGCCGCGACACGGCGCGCGACCGCGAGGCGCTGGCCCTCCAGCGGCTGGAGCGCGCCCTTTCGGTGACGCGCAACCAGGGGTCGCTGGTGGCGACGGTGAACGTGCGCACCGCCGACCGCGTCGTCTCGGCCCGCGTCGCCAACGCCATCATGGACGCCTATCTGGAGGAGGAGCAGCGTGCCAGCGCCCAGACCGCGCAGCGCGCGGCCTCATCGCTCGAAGGGCGGCTGAACGACCTGCGCGAGCAGCTGCGCCAGGCCGAGGACCGCTACGAGCGCTATCGCCGCGACAACAATCTCGTCACCTCGGCCGGTCAGCCGCTGCTGGAGCAGCAGGCCGAGCAGCTTTCGGCCCAGTTCACCGCCGCCGAGGCGCGCGTCAACGAGCTGACCTCCACGATCGCCAATATCGAGCGCCTGCGCGGCGGAGCGGCCGGGCTCGACGCCATCCCGGAAACGCTGCGCACCGGCACTATCGCCACGCTGCGCGAGCGCCACGCCGCCGCCCGGCAGGCAGAGGCCAATCTGGCGGCGAGCCACGGCCCGCTCCACCCCGCCTACATCGCCGCGCGCGAGCAGACGGCCGAGGTGCAGCGGCTGGTCGATCAGGAGATCGGCCACATCATACGTTCGCTCAACGTCGATCTCGAACGCGCCCGCGCCGCCCAGGCCGGGGCGCGCGCGCGCCTCGACACCGCCGCCGCCGAGCTTGGCCGGCTGAACGAGAGCGCGGTCGGGATGCGCGAGCTGGCGCGCGAGGTCGAGGTCAACCGCGCCGTCTACGAATCCTTCCTCGCCCGCTCGCGCGAATTGTCGGAGCAGACGCGCTTCGACACCTCCAACACCCGCATCATCAGCCGCGCTGCCGCGCCGCTCGCCCCGAGCGGGCCGCCCTCCTTCCTCGTCCTCATCGCCGCCATCCTGCTCGGGCTCGGGCTGGGAACGGCGCTGGCATGGCTGCGCGAGCAGCTTCGCCCCCGGCCATGACGGCGCAGGCAGCCGCTGACGTCCGCGGCGCTTTCGCCGCGCGGCTCATCGTGCTGGCGACGCTCACCTTCAACATGGCGCTCGCCTTCGCCAACACGCAAGGTCTGCCGATCCGCGAGGCGCATGTCGTCGCCGCCGAGCTGGCGCTGGTCGGCTGCACCTTCCTCCTGGTCTGGAACCGCAGC
Organism: Aquamicrobium sp.; assembly: GCA_035444225.1. Classification (GTDB taxonomy): domain Bacteria; phylum Pseudomonadota; class Alphaproteobacteria; order Rhizobiales; family Rhizobiaceae; genus Aerobium. The sequence continues at coordinate 4,540 of DAOMOI010000088.1, forward strand.
GAGGTGTTCTACGTCGTCGCCGCCGCGATGGGCAGCTGGCTGGTCTTCGCCATGGTCGTGCGCGGCGAGTTCGATCCGAAGGTGCTGCGCGACGCCTTCATCCCGTTCCTGTTCTACCTGCTCGGCCGCCATCGCGGCTCGCCGGAAAGCGCCGACCGGCTGGTCACGGCCGCCATCGTCATCGTCTCGGCCGTCGCCCTGTTCGAATGGCTGTTCCTCGATCTCTTCCTCAGCCTCGTCGACGTGCTGGGCTATTACGTCGCCCGCGGCACCGTCGACCCGTCCGAGGCCGGCGACGAGCCGGGGCTGTTCATCAGCGGCCTGCGCTTCGAGGGCCGCACGCTGATGCCCTTCCTCGGCGAGCACCGGGTGTCGTCGGTGTTCCTCGAGCCGGTCTCGCTCGGCAATTTCGGCCCGATCGTCTTTGCCTGGGTGCTGCTGCGCGACCGGCGCCGGCCGCTCGCGCTCATCGTCAAGACGGCGCTGATCGCCATGCTTCTGGTGCTGGGCGACGCCCGCTTCGGCATCTATCTGTGCGCGCTCGTCGTCGTCGCCTATCTCGCCGCGCCGCTGGTGCGGCCGGGCGTGGTGTTCGCCATTCCCTTCGTCGTCATGGTGGCGCTGCTCGTCTATGCCGGCATGAATGTCGGCGTGCCGTGGGACAATTCCTTCACCGGCAGGCTGCTGTTCAGCGGCCGGCTGATGTCGACGCTGGACGTCATGCAGGCGCTCGGGCTGGAAACTTCCGACATGGATTTCGTCGATTCCGGCTATTCGACGGTCGTGTCGCAGTTCGGCCTGTTCGGCGCCACCGCCCTGTGGGCGATCTACGTCTTCGGCGCGCCGGCGCAGACGCTCGACGCCTGGCGCTACAAGCTGTTCGTCTGCGCCTATCTGGTGCTGCTGCTCTCGATCAGCACCTCGCTGCTGACGATCAAGACGGCGGCGCTGTTGTGGTTCCTCGCCGGCGCGTCCAACCCGTGGCAGCCGCCCGCCGCCGCCCCGGCCGTCACCGGGCCCTCGCCGCTCGCCCGCATCAGGATGCGCGAGCGCCGCCGGGCCTGACCTTCTTCAATCGGCGCCGATGCCGCGCGGCGGCCGGTCGACGCTCAACGGCGGCGGCGGCGCGTCCCAGCGCGCGACGCGCACCAGCGTGGTGTGGGCGATGTTGCCCTGGGCCATGCCGGAGGTCCCCTTGTCGAGGGTCAGCGCATTGGGGTTGCCGTGCACCTCGAGCCATTCGCCGTCGACGATCTGCGGGTCGTACCACGCGCCGGTCGGCAGCACGACGCAGTCGCGGCGCACGCCCTCGTCGAGCCGTACGCCGGCGAGGCAGGCGCCGCGCCCGTTCCACAGCCGCATCACGTCGCCCGCCTTGAGCTTGAAGCGGGCCGCCGTCTCGGGGTGCAGGTAGCCGGCTTCGCGGCCGGCCACCTTGTCGGCCTGCGCCTCTGTGCCGCGGTCGTTCTGGGCGTGAAGCCGGGTGTCGGGCTGGTTGGAAACGAGATGCAGCTCGTCCGCCTCGGCCCTGATCAGGCTCTCCGCCGGCTCCAGCCATGCCGGGTGGCCCGGGCAGTCGGGCATGGCGAAGGCGGCGATCTTCTCGCTCGCCAGCGTGATGCGGCCGGATTCCGTGCGCAGCGGGTTGCCTTCAGGGTCGGCGACGAAGCCGGAAAGCGGGTTCTTCGGCTCCGGCGCCAGCGGCACGTCGAAGCGGCCTTGTGCGCGGAACGTGTCGAAATCCGGCAGCGCGAAGCCGGCGCGCTGGGCGACGCCTTGCGAGCGCGCCCACAAATGGCGCAGCCAGCCCTCGGCGTCGCGCCCTTCGGTGAAGGCGTCACCGAGCCCCATGCGCGCCGCGAGCGCGGCGAAGATCGAATAGTCGTCGCGCGCCTCGCCCATCGGCTCGCGAATGCGCGACATCCACAGAAGCACGGGATCGCGGCGGTTGACCATGATGTCGTCGCGCTCGAACGGCGTCGTCGCCGGCAGCACGATGTCGGCGCGCCGCGCCGTCGCCGTCCAGCTGTGCTCGTTGACGATCACCGTCTGCGGCCGCTTCCATGCCTTGTCGAGCCGGCGCAGGTCCTGATGGTGGTGGAACGGGTTGCCGCCCACCCACCACACCAGCCTGATGTCGGGATAGGTGCGGTGCTGGAGGTTGTAGGTGTAGCGTTCGCCCGGATTGAGCAGCATGTCGGCGATGCGCGCGACGGGAATGAAGTCGGAGACCGGGTTGACGCCCTGCGGCATCGACGGCCAGTCGACCAGCTGCGTGTCGCGGCCGACCGGCGTGGTGCTGCCATAGCCGAAGGCGAAGCCGCAGCCGGGCCGGCCGATCTGGCCGATGACGCAGGCCAGCGCCAGCCCCGCCCACAGCGGCTGCTCGCCATGGTCGGCGCGCTGCATGCCCCAGGTGAGCGAGATCATCGAGCGCCTTTCGGTCAGCTCCCGCGCCAGCGCGCGGATCGCGCCGGCGTCGATGTCGCACAGCGCCGCCGCCCATTCGGCCGACTTGGCCACGCCGTCC
>DAOMOI010000088.1:7079-7513 GCA_035444225.1 Aquamicrobium sp.
CGTGGCTGGGCCTGAGGCTCGCCCACGGGCCCACGCCGTCCGTCTCGCCGGTCAGGTATGCGCGCAGCGTCTCCCAGCCCGCGGTGCAGCGGGCGAGGAAGGCGCGGTCCTCGCGCCCCGAGGCGACGATCTCGAAGGCCAGCGCCAGCATCAGTGCCACATCGGTGCCGGGGCGGATGGGCAGCCATTCGGCGCCGGCGAGGTCGCCGCGCAGCGGTGAGACGTTGACGAGGCGGGTCCTGCCGGCCGACAGCGCCTCCAGCCATGCGCCGACCTCGTGGCGGGTGGTGCCGGAGGAGGCGACCTGCGCCGTGCGCGGCGAGATGCCGCCGAAGGCGAGCACCAGCTCGCAATGCTCTTGCACCTCGGAAAAGCTCGTCACCACGTCCTGGAAGGCGCGGTTGGACAGGCCGAGAAGGTGGGGAAACATCACC
>DAOMOI010000089.1:0-7493 GCA_035444225.1 Aquamicrobium sp.
ACCATCGTCAACCAGTTGACCGGCGACACCGACTTCGCCTCGCCGCAATCGCTGGTCGCCTTCGCGCTCGGCCTGACGCTGTTCGCGATGACGCTCGTTCTCAACATCGTCGCCCTCTACATCGTGCGCCGCTACAGGGAGCAATACGAATGACCCCGCAACAAGAACGGCTTGCGCTGATCCGCGCGGGGCTGTCCGCGCGCCATGCCCGCGAGCGGCGCTTTCGCCTCTACGGGGTGACCGCGATCGCTGCCGCCCTCGGCTTCGTCGTCATCCTGTTCGGCATCATCCTCGCGCGCGGCCTGCCGGCCTTCACCCAGGCGACGCTTTCGCTGGACGTCGCCTTCGACCCGGCCATCGTCAAGGTGGAGCCGAAGCCGGAAAGAGCGGAAGGCCAGTCGCCGGCCGACCACCACCGGGCGCTTCTCGACTGGCAGCGCAAGGTGACGATGCTGAACTGGAACCGCGTCGTCGAGCAGGCGGTGCGCGCCGCAGCGCCCGACACGCAGGCCGATGCGCGCCAGATCCTGTCCATCGTCGAGACCAACGCCCGCTTCGAGCTTCGCGACATGTTCGTCGCCGATCCCTCGCTGCTGGGCAAGACGGTCAAGGTCGACATGCTGGCCTCGGCCAATGCCGACAACTGGCTGAAGGGCAACATCGACCGCTCGCTGCCCGACGCCAACCAGCAGCTTTCGGCGCCCGCGCGCGCGCTCGCCGACCAGCTTCGCGAACAAGGCAACATCCGCTTCGCCTTCGCCTCCCACATCTTCACCAACACCGATTCGCGCTCGGCCCCGGCTTCGGCCGGTCTTGCCGGAGCCTTCGTCGGCTCGCTCTACATGATGCTGGTGGTGATCGTGCTCGCCGTGCCGATCGGGGTGATGAGCGCGGTCTATCTGGAGGAGTTCGCGCCGAAGAACCGCTTCACCGACCTGATCGAGGTCAACATCAACAACCTCGCCGCCGTGCCGTCCATCGTCTTCGGCCTGCTCGGCGCGGCCGTCTTCATCGGCTGGCTGGGATTGCCGCTCTCGGCCCCGCTGGTCGGCGGGCTGGTGCTGACGCTGATGACGCTGCCCACCATCATCATCGCCACGCGCTCGGCGCTGCGCGCCGTGCCGCCCTCGCTCAGGCAGGCCGCGCTCGGCCTCGGCGCGTCGAAGACGCAGACCGTGTTCCACCACGTGCTGCCCGTCACCTATCCCGGCATCCTCACCGCCACCATCATCGGCGTGGCGCAGGCGCTGGGCGAGACCGCGCCGCTGCTCCTGATCGGCATGAACGCCTTCGTGGCGCAGGTGCCGGCCTCGCCGCTCGACCAGTCCACCGCACTGCCGGTGCAGATCTACCTGTGGCAGGGCAACGAGAACCGCAACTTCTTCGAGGCGCGCACATCGGCCGCGATCATCGTCCTGATCGGCCTGATGCTGGCGTTGAACGCCATCGCCATTTTCCTGCGCACCCGACTGGAGAAGCGCACATGACCACGAAAATCCGAACGGAGGCCACCGCCATGCACTTGCCGGCCGAGAACATCACCCCCCGATCCGATCTCTACACCATGGGGTCGACCACCATCCGCACCCCCGACGCGGAAGACCGCCCGTCGCGCATCACCGCCCGCGAGGTCTCGGTCTTCTACGGCCCCAAGCAGGCGCTGCACGACGTCTCGATCGACATTCCCGAAAAGGCGGTCACCGCCTTCATCGGGCCGTCGGGCTGCGGCAAGTCCACCTTCCTGCGCTGCCTCAACCGCATGAACGACACCATCGAGGGCTGCCGCGTCACCGGCACCATCCGCCTCGACGGCGCCGACATCGCCGACCCGGCGCTCGACCCCGTCGAGCTGCGGGCGCGCGTGGGCATGGTGTTCCAGAAGCCGAACCCGTTCCCGAAGTCGATCTACGAGAACGTCGCCTACGGCCCGCGCATCCACGGCCTCGCCCGCGCCCGCGCCGACCTCGACGCCATCGTCGAATCCAGCCTCCAGAAGGCCGGCCTGTGGAGCGAGGTCAAGGACCGGCTGAACGAGCCCGGCACCGGCCTTTCCGGCGGCCAGCAGCAGCGCCTGTGCATCGCCCGCGCCATCGCCGTCTCTCCGGAAGTGATCCTGATGGACGAGCCGTGCTCGGCGCTCGACCCGATCGCCACCGCCCGCATCGAGGAGCTGATCGACGAACTGAAGCAGAACTACACCATCGTCATCGTCACCCACTCGATGCAGCAGGCCGCGCGCGTTTCCCAGCGCACCGCCTTCTTCCACCTCGGCAACCTGGTCGAGGAGGGGCCGACGGACATGATCTTCACCGGCCCGCTGGAAAAGCGCACGCAGGACTACATCACCGGCCGGTTCGGCTGAGGAGAAAATGACCATGAAACAGCACACCGTCACGTCCTTCGACGACGATCTCGACGCCATCGACCGGCTGATCCATGACATGGGCGATCTCGCCGGCTCCATGGTCGCGGCCTCGGCCCGCTCGCTGATGACCTCCGACACCGCGCTCGCCCAACGTGTCGTCTCCGACGACGCGGTGATGGACGCCGCCCAGCGCGACCTTGACGACCGGGCGATCACGCTGATCGCCAAGCGCCAGCCGGTGGCGCAGGACCTGCGCTTCGTCGTCGGCGCGGTGCGCATGGCCGCCGACCTGGAGCGCATCGGCGACCTCGCCAAGAACATCGCCAAGCGCGTCGGCGCGCTGGGCGAGGCCGCCGCCCCGCGCCCGCTCTCGCACTCGATCGAGACGATGGCGCAAGCCGTCATCGCCCAGATCGACGCCGCGATCGCCCGCTACGAGGCGCGCGATCCCCAGGGGCTGGCGCGGCTGCGCGACGAGGACGAGCGCATCGACGTCCAGTACACCGCCGTCTTCCGCGAGTTGCTCACCTACATGATGGAGGACCCGCGCAACATCACCGCCTGCACGCATCTCCTGTTCTGCGCCAAGAACCTCGAACGCATCGGCGACCATGTGACGAACATCGCCGAGAACGCCTATTATGTGGTGACGGGACGGCAATTGCCGCTGGACCGGCCCAAGCAGGACGAGACCGCCGTGGCGCTGGAGCCCGGCGGCGACAACCGGCAGGACGGATAAAGATGATCGCACCGAGGATCATGGTGGTGGAGGACGAGGAGGCGCTCGGCGTCCTCCTGCGCTACAACCTCGAGACCGAGGGCTATGCCGTCGAGGTGGTGACGCGCGGCGACGAGGCCGAGATGCGCCTGCGCGAGACCGTGCCCGACCTGCTGGTGCTCGACTGGATGCTGCCGGCTATCTCGGGCATCGAATTGTGCCGGCGGCTGCGGCTGCGCCCCGAAACCGAGCGCCTGCCGGTCATCATGCTCACCGCGCGCGGCGAGGAGACCGACCGCGTGCGCGGGCTGACCACCGGGGCCGACGACTATCTCGTCAAGCCGTTCTCGATGCCGGAATTCGTCGCGCGGGTGCGCGCGCTGCTGCGCCGCGCCCGGCCCGAGGTGCTTTCCTCCGTGCTGAAAGTGGACGACCTCGTGCTCGACCGCGAGACCCACCGCGTCCATCGCGGCGAGGCCGAGCTGAAGCTGGGACCGACCGAGTTCCGCCTGCTCGAATTCCTGATGCAGCATCCCGGCCGCGTCTTCTCGCGCGGCCAGCTTCTCGACAAGGTCTGGGGCGAGACGCTCTATATCGACGAGCGCACGGTGGACGTGCATGTCGGGCGGCTGCGCAAGGCGGTGAACCTCGACGGGCTGCCCGACGTGATCCGCACCATCCGCGGCGCCGGCTACGCCATCCGCGAGGCGTGAAGCTTCCGAGGCAAGAGACGCGAAATCACAATTTGGCCGAACTCGGCTGTGCTGATAAAAGGGGCCCACAAAACTACCTGAACTTAAGGCAACCGATGAAGAGACCGGCCATGTTTTTGCGTTTCATGCTGATCGGCGCCCTTGCCCTGCCGCTTGCTTTCGCCGCCGGAACCCCGGCCTCGGCGCAGGTGTCCGATCCGCGCGTCGCGCAGCTCGAGGAGCAGGTGCGCCAGCTGAACGGCCTCGTCGAGGAGCTGAACTTCCAGCTCCTCCAGATGCAGGACCAGCTTCGCCGCATGCAGGAAGACAATGAATTGCGCTTCCAGGAGATCGAGCAGCGCCGCTCCGACGCCTCGCCCTCCGCACGGTCGAGCGACCATGCCGCCGCGCCTGCCGCGCCTCCCGCTTCCGGGGCGGAGGACGCCGGCAGCGGCGACGACGAATTCTACGCCGCCGGGAGCGCTGTCCCGAATGGCGGCGCGCAGGTTCGCGGCGAGCCGCCGCGCACGCTGGGGTCCATCACCTTCGACGCCGACGGCACGCCGCGCGTCGCCGCGCCCGCCGAAGGCGCAACCCAGGGCCAGAACCAGGGCTCCGGCCAAGCCGCGGCCGGCCCCGACGGCACCACGGTCGCCGCCCTTCCGCGCGGCGACGACGACGACGAGCTTTACCGCAGCGCCTACGACCTGATCCTCGCCGGCGACTACGGCACGGCCGAGGCCGGCTTCCGCGACCTGATCGCCCGCTTCCCCGACAGCGAGCACGCCGCCGACGCGCATTTCTGGCTCGGCGAGGCGCTGCTGGCGCAGGAGAAGCCGCGCGAGGCGGCCGAAATCTTCCTTGCCGCCAGCCGCGACTTTCCCCAGTCGCGCAAGGCCCCCGACACGCTGTTCAAGCTCGGCGTCTCGCTCGTGGCCATGAAGCAGCGCGACGTCGGCTGCGCCACCTTCTCGGAAGTGCTGCAACGCTACCCGCAGGCTTCGGCCGCGCTCAAGGAGCGCGTCCAGAAGGAACAGGCCGCCGCTTCCTGCTGACGGCACGGCAGGTCCCGGAAAAACGCCGGTGGACCTCGATCCCTTTTCCCTTTTTCACGATCTCGACGCCGGCGATGCGCTGGCCGTCGCCGTTTCCGGCGGCAGCGATTCGCTCGCGCTCCTGCTCCTCGCCCACGAATTCCTGCGCCGCCACCGCCCCGCGACCCGATTGCTGGCCGTGACGGTCGATCATGGCCTGAGGCCGGCATCCGCCGCCGAGGCCGCGCAGGTCGCCGCAATCTGCCGCCGGCACGGCATCGCCCACGAAACCGCGCTCTGGCAGGGTACGAAACCCGCGACAGGCCTTGCGGCGGCCGCGCGCGAGGCGCGCTACCGGCTGCTGGCCGACGCCGCCCGGCGCGCCGGCGCGTCCGCCGTCCTCGTCGGCCATACGCTCGACGATCAGGCGGAGACCGTGGCGATGCGCGCCGCGCGCGGCGAAGGGGCAGGCCTTGCCGGCATGGCGCGCGCCACCCTGTTCGACGGCCGCGTCTGGATCGTGCGGCCGCTGCTGGCCGCGCGCCGCCACGCCCTGCGCCGATGGCTGGCCGGACGCGGCATCGACTGGATCGACGATCCGAGCAACGACGATCCCGCCTATGAGCGCGTCAGGACGCGCCAGCGCCTCGGCGACGACGAGATCGCAGCCCTCGCCGCGCAGGCGGAAGCACAGGGCCGCCGCCGGCAGATCATGGCCGAAAAGGCGGCCGCGCTCCTCGAACGCTTCGCCAGCCGGCCCGCGCCCGGCCTGCTGCGGCTGGACCCCGCCTTCCTCGCTTCGCCCCCGGACGAGCGCGACGCCGCGATCCTTGCCCTGCGCGCGCTGCTCGCCACCGCCGGCGGCGCCCCGCGCCTGCCGGACGCGGCGCGCGCGGAGGCTTTGTTCGACCGGCTGCGCACCACCCCCCTGCGCGCTACATTGTCGCGTGCCGCGATCGACGCGCGGGCGGCCGGGATTTTCCTCCGCCGCGAGGCGCGCGATCTGCCGGTGCTTGCGCTCGACGGCACGGCGGCAATCTGGGACGGGCGGCTGCGCATCGCCGCCGGTTCTCATGCACCCGGCTTCGGCGTCCGGCCGCTCGGCCACGAAACCGCGGCGCGGGAGGCCGACGCGCCGCCTGCCCTTATCCGCGCAGCGCTGGCGGCCGAGCCGGCGCTGTTCCGGGGCGAAACCCTCGTCGGCCCGCTGCCGGCCGCGCCCGGCGTCGAGGCCGCGCGCGCGGTCGCGCCCTATGCGCGTTTCCTGCCCGGCTTCGACTACCCCCTCGCCGCCGCGCTCCAGCGCCTCGTCGGCGCGCCGACGCTTCCCACTCCGCCTTGGCGCGGACATATTGCCACCCAAGCTTAACCGAAACGGCGGCGCGCGCTTGGCAAGACCCGGTGCGCTGCCTATGTTAGAGGCCGCACTCGCACATTCGGGAAGCCGCGCCTCGGCAAGAGCCCTTTTGACCCACAGGCGCCAACGGGAAACACGATGAATCCGAACTACCGAAACCTCGCGCTCTGGGCGATCATCGCCGTCCTCCTGATCGCGCTCTTCAACCTGTTCCAGACGCCGCAGCAGCGCGGCATGGCGCGCGACATTCCCTATTCGGAGTTCCTGCGCGAGGTCGACGCCGGCCGCATCAATTCGGTCACCATCGCCGGCAGCCGCATCAGCGGCACCTATGGCGACGCCGGCAGCGGCTTCCAGACCTATTCGCCCGGCGACGCCACGCTGGTCCAGCGGCTCGAGGAGAAGGGCGTGACCATCAACGCCCGCCCCGAGACCGACGGCTCCAACTCGCTGTTCGGCTACCTGATCTCGTGGCTGCCGATGATCCTCATCCTCGGCGTGTGGATCTTCTTCATGCGCCAGATGCAGTCCGGCTCCGGCCGCGCCATGGGCTTCGGCAAGTCCAAGGCCAAGTTGCTCACCGAGGCGCACGGCCGCGTCACCTTCGCCGACGTCGCCGGCGTCGACGAGGCCAAGCAGGATCTGGAAGAAATCGTCGAGTTCCTGCGCGACCCGCAGAAGTTCCAGCGCCTCGGCGGCAAGATCCCGCGCGGCGTCCTCCTCGTCGGCCCGCCCGGAACCGGCAAGACGCTGCTCGCCCGCTCGGTCGCCGGCGAGGCCAACGTGCCGTTCTTCACCATCTCGGGCTCCGACTTCGTCGAGATGTTCGTCGGCGTCGGCGCGAGCCGCGTGCGCGACATGTTCGAGCAGGCCAAGAAGAACGCGCCCTGCATCATCTTCATCGACGAGATCGACGCGGTCGGCCGCCATCGCGGCGCGGGCCTGGGCGGCGGCAACGACGAGCGCGAGCAGACGCTGAACCAGCTTCTGGTCGAGATGGACGGGTTCGAGGCCAACGAGGGCATCATCCTGATCGCCGCCACCAACCGGCCCGACGTGCTCGATCCCGCGCTCCTGCGTCCCGGCCGCTTCGACCGGCAGGTCGTGGTGCCGAACCCCGACATCATCGGCCGCGAGAAGATCCTGAAGGTCCATATCCGCAACGTGCCGCTGGCGCCGAACGTCGACCTGAAGGTGCTGGCGCGCGGCACGCCGGGTTTCTCCGGCGCCGACCTGATGAACCTCGTCAACGAGGCGGCGCTGATGGCGGCCCGGCGCAACAAGCGCCTCGTCACCATGCAGGAGTTCGAGGACGCCAAGGACAAGA
>DAOMOI010000090.1:0-2301 GCA_035444225.1 Aquamicrobium sp.
CCACAGGCGGACGGTGTGCTCATAGGCCGCGATGTCGATGGTGCCGTCGGCGTTGCGATAGGGCAGCAGGTTGACCGAGGCGAGGTTGCAGGCCGTGTCGTCGAGGAACATGTATTCCGAGCACGGGTTGGAGGCGCGGATCGGGCCCGCCGCCGGGCAGGTGTGCCAGTCGTTCATCGTCGTGTTGAAGTGCAGGCCCGGATCCGCGCTCGCCCAGGCGGCGTAGCCGATCTTCTCCCACAGGTCGCGCGCCTTCAGCGTCTTCGACACCTTGCCGTCGATGCGGCGGATCAGGTTCCAGTCGCCGTCCTCCTCGACCGCGCGCAGGAAGTCGTCCTTGAGCGAGACCGAATTGTTCGAGTTCTGGCCGGAAACGGTGAGGTAGGCCTCCGAATCCCAGTCGGTGTCGTAGGTCTTGAACTCGATCGAGGTGTAGCCCTGCCTGGCGAACTGGATGACGCGCTTGACGTAGTTCTCCGGCACCGCGTTCTTCTTGGCGGCGCGGATCTCGCGCTTCAGCGCCGGGTTCTTGGCCGGGTCGAAGCAATCGTCGCCATTGCCCTCGCAATTGATGCAGGCCTTCATGATGGCGGCAAGATGCTGCTTGACGATCTTGGAGCCGGTGACGAGCGCGGCGACCTTCTGCTCCTCGTTCACCTTCCAGTCGATATAGGCCTCGATGTCGGGATGGTCGACGTCGACCACCACCATCTTGGCGGCGCGGCGCGTGGTGCCGCCCGACTTGATGGCGCCGGCGGCGCGGTCGCCGATCTTCAGGAAGCTCATCAGGCCGGAAGACTTGCCGCCGCCCGACAGCCGCTCGCCCTCGCCGCGCAGATGCGAGAAGTTGGAGCCGGTGCCCGAGCCGTACTTGAACAGGCGCGCCTCGCGCACCCACAGATCCATGATGCCGCCCTCGTTGACGAGGTCGTCGCCGACGGCCTGGATGAAGCAGGCATGCGGCTGCGGATGCTCGTAGGACGAGGCCGAGCGGGTCAGCTTGCCGGTGAAGGGATCGACGTAATAATGGCCCTGCCCCGGACCGTCGATGCCGTAGGCCCAGTGCAGGCCGGTGTTGAACCATTGCGGCGAGTTGGGCGCCACGCGCTGGGTGGCGAGCATGTAGGCCAACTCGTCGCGGAAGGCGAGCGCATCCTCCTCGCCGCTGAAATAGCCGCCCTTCCAGCCCCAGTAGGTCCAGGTGCCGGCCAGCCGGTCGAAGACCTGGCGCGCGTCGGTCTCGGGGCCGGTGCGCTCGTCCTCGGGCAATGCGGCCAGCGCCTCCTCGTCGGCGACCGAGCGCCACAGGAAGGAGGGAACGTCGTTCTCCTCGACCCTTTTCAGGCGCGCGGGCACGCCGGCCTTGCGGAAATACTTCTGGGCCAGGATGTCGGCCGCGACCTGGGAGAACTGCGCCGGCACGTCGATGTCGGCGGCGCGGAAGACGATGGAACCGTCGGGGTTGCGAATCTCGCTCACCGCCTTGCGGAACTCGATCTCCGCGTAAGGCGACTGACCCTCTTTCGTGAAACGACGTTCGATGCGCATCTCTTTAAGTCCCTGACCTCTAGATATAGTGCCGGCGGCCGCGCGTTCGAAGACCGGGAACGCCGTGCCGGCACAACCGCCCGCCGCATCCCCCGCGACAGGCATCATTGCCTCGTAAAACCCGAACCGCCGATGGCGCCGAACCGTTCCGCGGACCGGAATGGGGGCTCCTCGTCGCCCGCCATGGCCGCGTGCCCGGCGCCCTTTGTCCCGGCGCAACGCTCCGCCGACGCTCCTACATACAACACTATATAGTCCGTATCCTGATTTAAAACACTAAATATAGTGTTAACAGGAAATTTACGGACCCTTCCGCCGTCCCTGCCGGCCGCTTTCGCGACAGCAGAAGCCGCCCAAGGCGGCCATCGGGGAAAAGGGCCGGACCTCGACACGACGCGGACAGATCGAGAAGGACGGCCGGACTGCGAACTTTCCGGCCACGCCATCACAGAAGGCGCATGGCCCATAAAAAGCGACTCGGGCCGGGGCGTCAAGAACTCGTTTTCACGAGAACGAAGGCCCCAATATATTGTGCGGCTTCATGTGGATAGCGGGGAGAAAACGTTGCCGGCTACGCTTCGCCTCAGGCCAGCAGGCGCAGAAGCAGGAAGACGCCGGCGGCGAGTATGGCCGAGGCCGGAACCGTCGTCACCCAGGCGGTGGCGATGGTCATGACATGGGCGCGCCGAACCAGCCGGCGGCGGGCGATCTCCTCGCGCGAGACCGGCACGTCATCCGCGTCGGAGTCGGCAT
>DAOMOI010000090.1:2311-7462 GCA_035444225.1 Aquamicrobium sp.
CCTGAGCACCAACACTGTCAGCAAGATCGTGGTCGCCGTCGCCAGCGGCGGCCGTCCCTTGCGCCCTCGCCGCGCGCGCCCTGTTGCCCTTGCGCTCCAGATAGGCGCGCCGGCGCGGCGAGTTGGCGGTGTACCACTCCCGGAAGAAGCCGACGCCAAACACCGCGCCGACGGCGATGTGGGTCGAGGAGACCGGCAGGCCGAACCAGGAAGCGAGGATGACGGTCACGGCGGCCGACAGCGCCACGCAGAAGGCGCGCATCGGGTTCAGCTTGGTGATCTGGCCGCCGACCATGCGAATCAGCTTCGGCCCGAACAGGACGAGGCCGAGCGAGATGCCGAATGCGCCGATCACCATCACCCATAGCGGGATGGCGACCGCGGCCGCCGGATCGTCCGAGGCGGCATGGACGATGGCCGCGAGCGGGCCGACGGCGTTGGAGACGTCGTTGGCGCCGTGAGCGAAGGAGAGCAGCGCCGCCGAGAAGATCAGCGGCAGGCGGAAGAGCTTGCGCAGCGACTGGTTGCGGTTCTCCAGGTGCACGGCCTGCTTCTCGATGCCGATCTTGGCCAGCCCCCAGACGAGGATGAACGAACCGACGCCGAGCACCGCGATCTGGAAGCCCGACACCGCGACGACCCGCTTCAGGCCCTTGGTGGCGAGATAGGCGCTGAACGCGCCGGCCATCACCGCGATCAGGATCGGCACCCACAGCCGGGCGGCGGCGATCTTGTCGTCGCGGTAGATGATGTTTTCCTTGATGAAGGCGAGGAACAGCGTAGCGACAATGGCGCCGAGCACCGGCGAAACCACCCAGCTCGCCGCGATGCCTCCCATGGTCGCCCAGTCGATCGCCGCGAAGCCGGCCGCCGCGATGCCCGCGCCGGCGACGCCGCCGACGACCGAATGGGTGGTCGAGACCGGGGCGCCGATCCACGTCGCCAGGTTGATCCACAGCGCCGAGGAGACCAGCGCCGCCAGCATCAGCCGGATGAACACGCCGCGGTCGGCGATCGCCGCGGGGTCGACGATGCCGGTGGAGATCGTCGTCATCACGTCGGCGCCGGCGATCAGCGCGCCGGCGCTCTCGAAGGTGGCGGCGATGGCGAGCGCCCCGCCCATGGTCAGCGCCTTGGCGCCGACGGCCGGGCCGACGTTGTTGGCGACGTCGTTGGCGCCGATGTTGAGCGCGAGATAGCCGCCGATGGCGGCGGCGGCGATGACGACGACCGCGCCCGGCTCGCCCATGACGAACAGCGCGGCGACGACGCCCGAAAGCGCGAGGAACAGCAGCCCCAACCCCGGCGCGACGAGGCCGCGCGCGACGGAACTTGCCGCCTCCTCGACCTGGACGAGCTTTTCGAGGTCCTTGTCGAGCGTCTGCTTGCGCGCCTCGGCGGCGAATTCGGTCATCGGCTCCCCCGAGGGCAGGATCGTCGTCGCGCCGGCATGGCGCTTCTCTTATCCTGCTCTATGGAAGCCGGCAAACGATCTCAAGCGGCCAAATGCCGACGGGACGGTCAGGCGGCAGATTTTCGTGGATTTGTCGCGAAAACGCCGATCAGCTCGCGCAGATCCGCCTCGTCGACCAGTCGCGCCGCCTCCTCGGCCGCGAACCAGCGGCGCTGGCGCTCCTTGCGCTCGGGCCATTTGTCGGCCACGCTCTCGACCTTCAGCGGAAACACGCGCACCTCGCAGCGCCGCGGCGCGCCCGTCGGCGTCGACTTGCCGTAGTAGAAGCGGCCGATCTCCTGCGGCTCGACCGGCCCGGCGACGCCTGGCTCTTCCGCCGCCTCGCGGGCCGCCGCCTCGTGCAGCGGCTCGGTCCGCTCAGGCCAGCCCTTCGGCAGCACCCAGCGGCCGGTGCCGCGGCTCGTCACCAGCATCACCTCGGCCGCGCCGTCGCCGGCCGCGCGCCAGGGCAGCGCCGCCACCTGCACATGCGGCGGCACCCCGCCGAGAAAGCAGCGGATTCTTTCCTTGAGCAGGGTGAAGCTGCCGCGCCGCATCATTGACCGTTCGCCTTTGCTGAATGGAGTCGGAAGGCAAGTGTGATCGGCAATTATGTGAAAATAAAGAAGAAAGCGCGCCAATTCCTGCCCGGGCCACGCCTCCGGGTCAGGCGCCGCAAGCCTGGCGCAAGCTTCGCGGCTTCAGGGGCGGTGATCCTCGGCGATCGGCTTCTGATAGGTGAAGCCCATGTCCCACGGGAAGTAGATCCAGGTGTCCTGCGACACCTCGGTGACGAAGGTGTCGATCATCGCCCGTCCCTTGGGCTTGGCGTAGATGGCGGCGAAATGGGCCTTGGGCATCATGGCGCGCACGATCGCCGCGGTCTTGCCGGTGTCGGTCAGGTCGTCGACGATGAGCACGCCCGCGCCCTCGTCCTCCAGCAGCGACGGCGTCACCTCCTTCAGCACCCTGAGTTCGCCCTGCTCGGTATAGTCGTGATAGGAGGCGACGCACACCGTCTCGATCAGCCGCACGCCAAGCTCGCGCGCGATGACTGCGGCGGGAACCAGCCCGCCGCGCGTGATGCAGACGATGGCGCGCCATTCGGCGTTGATGCCGGCCAGCCGCCAGGCGAGCGCGCGCGCGTCGCGGTGGAACTGGTCCCAGGAAACGGGAAAGGCCTTTTCGGGAAGGGACATCGGCGGCGCTCCGTCTGGCGGGGATTTAGCCGATTAGCCGGAACCGGGACCGCTTGGCAAGAGCGGCCGACATTTGCGGGCGCTCGCGACTCGGCTAGATTGCCGTCAGGCGTTGCCCGCGCCTCCTCCCTCCGACCGGGAAAGCACCATTCGTGCAGGGCGATTCGCTCTTGAGACCGACTGTCCGGGCATCACGCATGAGGAGGGGTTGCACGATCCGCCCGCAACAGGAGGTTTTTCCGATGGCACCGTCCGTCCCCATCCGTCGCCTGAAATACCGGGCAAAGCTGCTTTCGCGCGACGAAGGCATCCCCCTTCACGCCGCGCTCGACCGCATCGCCGCGCAGGAAGGTTTTCCGCGATGGAGCCTGCTCGTATCGACCGCCAGAAGCGAGCCGATCGACTATGACGCCGGCAAAATATTCGCCCGCCTGGTGCCGGGAGATCTCGTCCTCGTCGCGGCGCGGCCGGGACAGGGCAAGACGACGATGGGGCTGCGCATCGCCGTGGAAGCCATGCGGGCCGGCCGCGCAGCCATGTTCTTCTCGCTGGAATACACGCCGCGCGACATGCTCGATCGCTTTCGCGCGATCGGAGCCGCGCCGGAGGCTTTCGAAGGGCGTTTCGTCTTCGACAATTCGGACGGGATATGCGCCGGCTACATAACCGGGAAACTTGCCGACGCCCAGCCCGGCACGCTCGCCGTCATCGACTATCTGCAACTTCTCGACCAGCGGCGCGACACGCCCGAACTCGGCGAGCAGGTGCGCGCCCTCTCCGCCTTCGCCCGCCGGCGCGGCCTGGCCGCGTGGCGGATCGCACATGATGAAGCCCGCCGGCGCGGCCTGATCCTCGTCTTCCTGTCGCAGGTCGATCGCCGCTACGATCCGGCGCGCAAGCCCTGTCCCGACCATGGCGACATCAGGCTGCCCAACCCGCTCGACCTCTCGCTCTTCCCGAAGGCGTGCTTCCTCAATGGCGGCGCGGCGCGGTTTCACGCCGCGCGCTGAGGCTTGCGCCTATCTCGACATCAGCGTCGCGACCGGCATCGACTGCAACAGGGTGCGGGTCGCGCCGCCGAAGAAGAACTCCTTCAGCCGCGACTGGCTGTAGGCGCCCATGACCAGAAGGTCGGCATGGGTGTCGGCGATGCGGTTCTCGATCGCCTCGCCGGCGCCTATCCCGGCCGAGACGCCGGAGGCGAAGGTGACCTTCGCGCCGTGGCGGGCAAGGGCGGCGGCGATGTCGGCGCCGGCCACGGCCGCGTCTTGCTCGGCATTGTCGGCGGCATCGAGCGACAGCACCTCGGTCTCCTGTGCGGCCCGGATGAAGGGCAGCGCGTCGAAGGCGGCGCGCGCGGCCTGCTGCGAGCCGTTCCACGCCACCAGCACCTTGCGGAAGGCGCAATCGACCGAGACCGCATAGGGAACGAACAGGACCGGGCGGCCGCTCTCGAACAGCAGCGCCTCGACATCGGCCAGGAAGCCGGCGTCGCCTTCGGGATCGACCTGCTGCGCCACGATCAGGTCACTGGCGCGGGCGACGCCGAGCGCGCCCGCGGCGGCGTCGCCGGAGACGTTGCGCACCGCGCGCCAGCCATGGGAGACGCCCTCGCGGGCGCAGCGCGCCTCGAACAGCTCGCGGATCTCGGCGCTGCGCTGCTCGCCCGCCTCCTCGCTTGCGGCGATGAACTCGGTGTCGGGAAAGCCCATCGGCGTGACGTAGGGCAAGGGCATGGCCTCGGCATGGAATCCGATGACGTGGGCGCCATGGCGCGAGGCCAGCGGCAGGGCGCAATCGAGCACCCGCGCCGCATCGTTCGTGCCCTGCATAACCGCGAGTATCGTCTTGTAGGTCATTTTCGGCTTCTCCGAAGGTTGGGCGTCGCCAACGCGGGTCACTGTGCGCGCGCCGCCATGCTCCCACTTTGACCTCGATCAACCCTGTATTGATAGCAGAATCTGCGTCGTCCCGCACCCATGCGTTGAGGAAACCGCCCCGCTCTGCTAGGAGGTTTTGCAATCCTTCCCTCCAGTCAGGACAAGCCTCATGATCCCGCGTTACTCGCGCCCCGAAATGGTTTCCATCTGGTCGGCCGAGACCCGGTTCCGCATCTGGTTCGAGATCGAGGCTTACGCCTGCGACGCGCTGGCCGAGATCGGCGTCATCCCGGCCGAGGCCGCCCGCACCATCTGGGAAAAGGGCCGCAAGGCCGAGTTCGACGTCGCGCGCATCGACGAGATCGAGCGCGAGACAAAGCATGACGTCATCGCCTTCCTGACCCATCTCGCCGAGTTCGTCGGCCCGGATTCGCGCTTCATCCACCAGGGCATGACCTCGTCCGACCTGCTCGACACCTGCCTCGCGGTCCAGCTCTCGCGCGCCAGCGACATCCTGCTCGCCGATCTCGACGCGCTGCTCGCCGCGTTGAAGAAACGCGCCTACGAGCACAAGGACACCGTCACCATCGGCCGCAGCCACGGCATCCACGCCGAGCCG
>DAOMOI010000091.1:0-7434 GCA_035444225.1 Aquamicrobium sp.
CCGGCGCTCATGCGCCGTCCTCCTCGTCACTCAGGCGCGCGCGGGCGATCCCGACATAGGTTTCGTCGGTGTCGAAGCCGATATAGTGCAGGCCCTCCCGCCGGGCCGCGACGCATTCGCTGCCCGAGCCGGCGAAGGGCACGACGCAGAGGTCGTCCGGCCGGGCGGAGAGCTGGATGAAGCGGCGCGCCAGACGCACCGGCTTCTGCGCCGGGTGCCTGCCGTGCGCCTGCTCGTGCCGCGGCTTGTTGTTGGGCAGGTCCCACACGGTGCGCATCTGCTTGCCCGGCGCTTTCAGGATGTCGTCCGAAAAGTCGCCCGCCTTCGAATGCTCGTAGTTGAAGCGATAGGCGCGCCTGCCGCCGCGATGCGCCCACAGGATCGTCTCGTGGCTGGCGGTCAGGCGCCGGCCGGCGAGGTTGGGAAAGCTGTTGCGCTTGTACCAGACGATCTCGTTGATGATCTCGATGCCGAGCATCTGCATGGCGACGTTGACGATGCCTGAGCTGTGATAGGTGCCGTGCACCCACATCGAGCCGGTCTGCTTCAGGATGCGGCGCGCCTGTGCCAACCAGTTCATGGTGAAGGCGAGATAGTCCGCAAGCGGCATGTCGTCCCAGACCTGGCCGATCTTGCGCCAGTCGCCGCCGGTGCCGGCGAGGGCGCCGCTCGCCAGCGACAGGTCATTGCCCTTGCTGGCGTTGTAGGGCGGATCGGCGATGATGATGTCGACGCTCCGGTCGGGCAGTTCCTTCGCCATTTCGAGGAAGTCGCCGTGATAGACACGCTGGGTCTGAAGCCCGCCAACAGGCGCGGCTTCCAGCCGGCCATTCGCGTCGCGGCGGGCCGGGAGAGGGGGCGCATCTGGCGCGGCGGCCGGTGCAGGCATGACGGACCTCGACCATGCGTGAAGGCGTGCATTCATGCTGTCATGGGAGGAGTCGCCCGTTCGGGGCAAGCCCGTGCCTCCCTTTGATGACGGATATGCCGTCGTCGCCCGAGATTTCGTCCAATCGCCGCCGTTTGTGTCTAGACAGCGACGGCCAGACCCTCTATAGGGCCGGGTAACGACCTTGATGTGTCGCCTTTCCGGGTGATTAGCTCAGTTGGTAGAGCAGCTGACTCTTAATCAGCGGGTCGTAGGTTCGATCCCTACATCACCCACCATTCCCAATTCCATGAAATCGCAGCGACTTCCCGGTTCTTCACACCGGCGGGCGCTTCCGGTATGCGCCCATGGCCGCCGCTTGAAAGCAGCGCCCGTTCTCGACTAGACTTTCATCCATGCTGACGCGGCGCGCCCATCTTTGTCCCGCATTCGCCGTGGCGATGACGCCGTCGCCGCGCACGCGCCATTGCGAGCTTCTGCGGCTGTGCGCCCGCATCGGCTATTCGCCCCATCTCCCTGCCTGAATCCGCCCCGGCGCGACGGCCGGACCGATTCAACGGGAGTTCTTGAGCCCATGACCTATCAGAACTTTTCCCTGAAGCAGCTTCAGGACATCGACGCGGCGCATTACCTGCACCCGTTCACCGATCACAAGGATCTGCGCGCGGCAGGAAGCCGCATCATCACCCGCGCGCAAGGGCCGTTCATCTACGATTCGGAAGGCCACGAGATCCTCGACGGCATGGCCGGCCTGTGGTGCGTCAATGTCGGCTACGGCCGTGACGAGCTGGCCGAGGCCGCCTATGCGCAGATAAAGGAACTGCCCTACTACAATTCCTTCTTCCGCTGCGCGACACCGACGCCGGTGCTGCTGGCGAAGAAGCTGGCCGAGATCGCGCCCGACGGCTTCGAGCAGGTGTTCTACGGCTCGTCCGGGTCGGAGGCCAACGACACCGCGCTCCGGCTCGTGCGCCACTATTGGGCGCTGGAGGGCAGGCCGGAGAAGAACCTGATCGTCTCGCGCCAGAACGCCTATCACGGCTCGTCCGTCGCCGGCACGTCGCTCGGCGGCATGGCGGCCATGCACGCCCAGCTCGGCGGCGCCGTGCCGGGTATCGTCCACGTCATGATGCCCTATGCCTACGAACTGGCACTGCCGGGCGAGAGCGACCACGATTTCGGCCTGCGCGCGGCGAAGGCGGTCGAGGACGCGATCCTGGAGGCCGGGCCGGACAAGGTTGCAGCCTTCATCGGCGAGCCGGTGATGGGGGCGGGCGGGGTCAAGATCCCGCCGGCCAGCTACTGGCCGGAGATCGAGCGCATCTGCAAGAGATACGACGTGCTGCTGATGCTGGACGAGGTCATCACCGGCTACGGCCGCACCGGCGCCTGGTTCGCCGCGCAGTCGATGGGCATCAGCGCCGACACGATCACTACGGCCAAGGCTCTGACCTCGGGCTACCAGCCGCTCTCGGCGCTGCTGGTCGGCGAGCGCATCGCCCGCACGCTGGTGGACAAGGGCGGCGAGTTCTATCACGGCTACACCTATTCCGGGCATCCGGTCGCCTGTGCCGTGGCGCTGGCCAATCTGGAGATCATCGAGCGCGAGGGGCTGATCGAGCGCGTGCGCGACGATACCGGCCCCTATTTCATCGAGGCGCTGACGGAACGCATCGCCGGCCACGACATTGTCGGCGAGGTGAGGGCGCTCGGCCTGATGGGCGCGATCGAGATCGTCAAGGACAAGAAGACGCGCGAGCGCTTCCCCGGTGACGGCGCGGCCGCCGTCGTCGTCCGCGACCATGCCATCGCGGGCGGCATGATGCTGCGGGCGACGGGCGACACGATGATCCTGTCGCCGCCGCTGATCTGGACGCGCGAGACGATCGACATGGCGGTGGAGCGGATCGGCAGGGCGCTGGACCTTGCCGCCGCCGAATTGAGAAAGTGACGAGCGATGCCCGAGAAGCCGATTGTTCCCCCGATCGAATATGACGATGCCTCGCCGGAGGTCCGCGCCATCTATGACGACATCATGGAGACGCGGAACATCGACTGGATCAACAATTTCTGGAAGGTGCTCGCCCACGACCCGGCGCTGCTGAAGCGGACATGGGAGGACTTGAAGCGGGTGATGGGGCCGGGCACGCTCGACCCGCTCACCAAGGAAATGATCTACATCGCCGTTTCCGCGACGAATGGCTGCGAATATTGCACCTATTCGCACACGGCTTCCGCCCGCGCCAAGGGAATGACCGACGCGCAGCTGATGGAGCTGCTCGCCGTCGTCGGCATGGCCAACGAGACCAACCGCCTGTCGAACGGCCTGCGCCCGCCGGTCGACGTCAAGTTCAAGCCGCGCTGAGCGGCCGGGAAAGCGCCGCCATGCCGAGAAAACCCTCCCGCTCGCGCCGCGCCGCCGGCGCGCTTGCCGGCAACCTGATGCTGGCGCCGGCGGTGATGGCGCTGCTCGCGCCGCTGCTGGCGGCGGAAGCCGCCAAGCTCGACCCGTGGCGCGTGGAGACGTCGCGCGCCGTCGGCGAGAAGCTCGCCGCCGCGACCGAAGGCATGGTCGCGGCCCAGCTGTCGCTGGTCCGCTCGTCCTCGTACTTCTGGTTGGAGCTGTGGGGCGGGCGCACGCCTTCGCTGCTCAACGGGGTCGCGCTGGAGCGCGCCGTCCATGCCGCGCTGAAGCCGGCGGGGCGGCAGGTGAAGAAGAACTACCGACGCCTTCGAAAGAGCGATTGAGCGCAAAAGGGAAGGGCTGAAACAGCAAGAGCCGCGTTCTCCGGGCGGGGAGAAACGCGGTCTTGCCATAGATACGCATGGCGTTTCGCAGATACTCGACACGCTTGCGAAACCGACGGCCCCGGTACGCGATACCTGATCCGGGAGCGGTGGGCGGCTGCGTTGGCCGCCTCGTGTTCCCTTCTACAGCGACATCGTTACCGGGCGGTTATCGAGAGCTTAAGCAATCCTGAATCGGTCGTTTTTCTTGCCGGCGAATGCTCACGCCTTGCCGCGCAGGAAGCGCACGATGCCGGAAAAATCGGTGCCGCCGTAGCCGGCCGCCTCGAACAGCGCGTAGAGCTGGGCTGCCTCCGCGCCGAGCGGCGTTACCGCACCCGCGCTTTGCGCCGCTTCCTGCGCCAGCTTCAGGTCCTTCAGCATCAGCGCGGCGGCGAAGCCCGGCTGATAGTCGCGGTTGGCGGGCGAGGTCGGCACCGGGCCGGGCACCGGACAATAGCTGGTGAGCGACCAGCACTGGCCTGAGGCGGTCGAGGCCGCATCGAACAGCGCCTGATGCGACAGGCCGAGCTTTTCCGCCAGCACGAAGGCCTCGGAGACGCCGATCATCGAGATGCCGAGGATCATGTTGTTGCAGATCTTGGCGGCCTGGCCGGCGCCGGCATCGCCGCAATGCACGATCTTGCCGGCCATGGGCTGGAGCAGCGGCTCGGCCTTGGCGAAAGCGTCCGCCGCGCCGCCGGCCATGAAGGTCAGCGTGCCGGCGGCCGCGCCGCCGACGCCGCCCGAGACCGGCGCATCGACCGAAAGCATCCCGGCTCCGGAAGCGATCGCGTGCGCCTTGCGCGCCGATTCGACGTCGATGGTGGACGAATCAATGAACAGCGTGCCCTTCGCGGCCGCCGGCACGATATCGGCGTAGACGGCCAGAACATGCTTGCCCGCCGGCAGCATGGTGACGACGGCGTCCGCGCCGGCGACGGCCTCGGCCGCGCTCGCCGCGATCTCCAGCCCGTTGCCGCGCGCCGTCTCCAGATTCTGCGGCATCAGGTCGAAGCCGCGCACGACATGCCCGGCCTTGACGAGGTTGGCGGCCATGGGATTGCCCATATTGCCGAGGCCGATGAAAGCGATGGTGGTCATGGTGTCCTCCAGAAAAAAGAGCGAGTAGCGAATAGGGAGTAGCGAATAGGGGAAAGAACGAAGCTGAAGCGGATCGGAAAAAATCCCTATTCGCTATTCGCTACTCCCTATTCGCTCTCTTCCTCATCTTCCGATCAGGTGCCGCGCCACGATCATGCGCATGATCTCGTTGGTGCCTTCGAGGATCTGGTGGACGCGCAGGTCGCGCACCAGCTTCTCGACGCCGTATTCGTGCAGGTAGCCGTAGCCGCCGTGGATCTGCAGCGCCTCGTTGGCGATGTCGAAGCACGTGTCGGTGACGAAGCGCTTGGCCATGGCCGACCACTTGCCGGCGTCGTGCGCCTTGCGGTCGAGCTTCGAGGCGGCGGCGTAGAGCATGATGCGCGAGGCCTGAAGCCCGATCTCCATGTCGGCGAGCTTGAATTGCAGCGCCTGAAACTGGTTGATCGGCTTGCCGAAGGCGACGCGCTCGCCCGCATAGGCCAGCGCCTTGTCGAGCGCGGACTGCGCCCCGCCGAGCGAGCAGGCGGCGATGTTGAGCCGCCCGCCGTCGAGCCCCGCCATGGCGATGCGGAAGCCCGCGCCTTCGCCCGAAAGCAGGTTTTCCGCCGGCACCTTGCAGTCCTCGAAGATCACCTGCCGCGTCGGCTGCATGTGCCAGCCCATCTTGTTCTCGGCCGGGCCGAATTTCAGCCCCGGCGCATCCTTGGGCACGACGAGGGTGGAGACCCCCTTGGGGCCGTCCTCGCCGGTGCGGGCCATGACGACATAGATGTCGGAATCGCCGGCGCCGGAGATGAACTGCTTGGTGCCGTTCAGCGTGTAGTCGCTGCCGTTGCCGCCCGAGCGCGTCGCCCGCGTCTTCAGCGCCGCGGCGTCGGAGCCCGAGCCCGGCTCGGTCAGGCAGTAGCTCGCCAGCCACTCCATCGACATCATCGGCGGCAGGAAGCGCTGGCGCTGCTCCTCCGAGCCGAAGGTGTCGATCATCCACGCCGCCATGTTGTGGATGGAGATCATCGAGGAAAAGCCGGGGCAGGCGGCGGCCAGCGCCTCGAAGATCAGCACCGCGTCGAGCCGGCCGAGGCCCGAGCCGCCGACATCGTCGCGGATATAGATGCCGCCGAAGCCGAGCGCGCCGGTCTCGCGGATGACGTCGGAGGGGAAATAGCGCTCCTTGTCCCATTCGAGCGCGAAGGGTGCGACCTTTTCCGCCGCGAATGCAGCCGTCATTTCCTGAATGGCGCGCTGGTCCTCGTTCAGCTCGAACTGCATGGCGGCAGCGGTCACAGCGTCCATCGAAAATCCTCCCGGTTCGTCATCGGCGCCAGTCTATTCCATCGCCGGTCGCGTGCAACAAGCCGGCCTGCAAAAGCGTTGTGCGCGATTGCGATAGCCGACGTGCGCGATGTGAGGAAGGGGTCGCCTCAGCCGAACAGCAGCCTGACGGCCAGCGCGACGCAGGTGGCGACCAGCAGCGGCTTGATCAGGCGCGCGCCGTTTTTCATCGCCAGCAGCGCGCCGAGCCGGCCGCCGGCGATCTGCGCCGGGCCCATCACCAGCGCGATCTTCCACGAGACGACGCCGGCGGCGGAAAAGAAGATCAGGCTGCCGAGGTTGGACGAGAAGTTGAGGAACCTGGTGTGGGCCGTGGCCTTGAGCACGCCGTAGCCGGCCAGCGCGACGAAGGCGAGCATCAGGAAGGAGCCGGCGCCGGGGCCGAACACGCCGTCATAGAAGCCGATCGTCGGCACGACCGTCAGTCCGAACAGCATGGGCGGGATGCGCCGCGCCCGGTCGACATCGCCCATGTCCGGCTTGAAGGCGAAGTAGAGCGCGATGACGACGAGCAGTATCGGCAGCGCGGTGTGCAGCCAATCGCCCGGCAGCACGGTGGCGAGGGCCGCGCCGGCGATCGCGCCGGCGAAGGCAAGCGCCGCCGATGGCAGCTGGCGCTTCACGTCGACCAGCCCGGCCGAGGCATAGGCATAGCTGGCCGTGGCGGCGCCGAACACGCTTTGCGCCTTGTTGGTGCCGATCGCCTCGACCGGCGACAGCCCGGCCAGCAGCAGGGCAGGGACCGTTACCAGCCCGCCGCCGCCGGCGATGGAATCAATGAAGCCGCCGAGGAAGCCCGCCAGCGCCAGAAGAAGCAGGACATCGAGACCGATCTCGGCGAACATGGCTATCCTTGCTGGCCGAGGCGGCGCGCCAGCGCGCGCGACAGGTCGGGCGCGGCCGCGACCAGCGCCCGGGCCGCGTCGGACTGCGGATCGTCGAGCACCGCGCCAGTCCCGCCGCGCTCGACGATGCGGCCCTCATGCATGACCATCACCTCGTCGGTGACGGCGCGCGCGACGGTCAGGTCGTGGGTGATGAACAGATAGGCGACGCCGAGCCTGCCGTTCAGGTCGGCGAACAGGTCGAGGATCTGGGCGCGGATCGACACGTCGAGCGCCGAGACCGGCTCGTCGGCAACCACCAGCTTCGGCCGGGTGATGATGGCGCGGGCGATCGAGATGCGCTGGCGCTGGCCGCCGGAAAATTCGTGCGGATATTTGTCCATGTCGCGCGGCGCGAGCCCGACCTCGTCGAGCGCGGCGGCCACCATCTCGCGCCGCTCGGCGGCGGAGGGCTGCTTTTCGAGGAGATGCAGC
>DAOMOI010000092.1:0-7411 GCA_035444225.1 Aquamicrobium sp.
TCATGCCCGCACCCTCAGGCGCGGATCGACCACGGCGTAGAGGATGTCGACGACGAGGTTGACGAGGACGACGCTCGCCACCAGCAGGATGACCACGCCCTCGACCACGATCAGGTCGCGCTGGGTGATGGCCTGGAAGACGAGGCGGCCGAGGCCGGGCAGGTAGAACACGTTCTCGATGATGATGGTGCCGGCGAGCAGGAAGGAGAATTGCAGACCCATGATGGTCAGCACGGGAATCATGGCGTTGCGCAGGGCGTGCCGCCACAGCACATAGCGGCGCGGCATGCCCTTGGCGCGGGCGGTGCGGATATAGTCCTCACCCAGCACTTCGAGCATGGCCGAGCGGGTGACGCGGGCGAGGATCGCCGCCTGCGGCAGGGCCAGCGCCACGGCCGGCAGGATCAGCGCCTTCAGCCCCGGCCAGATGCCGGCGTTCCAGCCCGGAAAGCCGCCGGAGGGCAGGAGCCGGAGCCACACGGCGAAGACGTAGACCAGCAGCAGCGCGAACCAGAAATTCGGCACCGCGACGCCGAGCTGGGCGATGCCCATCGACACCGTGTCGCCGGCGCGGCCGCGCCGGGCGGCGGAAAAGATGCCGACGGGAATGGCGATGGCCGTGGACAGCGCCAGCGCGATCAGCGCCAGCGGCAACGAGACGACGACGCGCTCGACGATCAGGTCGATCACCGGCGACGAATAGGTGAAGGAGCGGCCGAAATCGCCGGCGAGCAGCCCGGCGATCCAGCCGAGATAACGCACCAGCACCGGCTCGTTCAGGCCCATCTGCTCGCGCATGGAGGCGAGCGCCTCCGGCGTGGCGTTCATGCCGAGCATCAGGAGGGCGGGGTCGCCCGGCAGGATTTCCAGCACGCCGAACACGACCATGGACGCCACGATCAGCGTGATCGCGCCGATGCCGATGCGTTTTGCCAGAAATGCGATCATGCCGGGGCTTGCCGTGAAGAAAAGCCTTCCCCGCGGCGGGCGCGGGGAAGGCATTCGGGAAGGCGGATGCTAGTCCGTCCAGTGAACCTTGGTCAGGTCGGCGACGGAGAGCGGCCAGTTCTCCCACATGCCTTCGAGCTTGGCATCCCAGACGCCGACCTTGGGCATCTGGAACAGGAAGCCGACGGCCGCGTCCTCGGCGAGGATGCGCTGGGCCTTGCCGTAAAGCTCGTTGCGCTTGGCCTCGTCGATCGTGGTCTCGAGCTCTTCCATCACCGCGTTGAACTCGGGGTTCTGGTACTGGAAGTAATAGTCGGGCCGGGAATAGATTTCGATATCGTTCGGCTCGACATGGCTGACGATGGAGAGGTCGTAGTCCTTGCCCTTGAATACCTGCTCCAGCCAGTCGGCCCATTCGAGCGGGATGATCTGGAGGTCGATGCCGACCTGACGCAGCTGCGAGGCGATGATCTCGCCGCCCTGACGGGCGTAAGGCGGCGGCGGCAGCTTCAGCGTGGCGGAGAAGCCGTCGGGCAGGCCGGCGGCAGCCAGCAGTTCCTTCGACTTTTCCGGGTCGTAGGGATAGGTGCCGGTCAGGTCGACATAGGCCGGGTGGTGCGGCGCGAAGTGCGAGCCGATCGGCACGCCGAGGCCGGCGGTGGCGCCGGCGATGATCTCGTCGCGGTTCAGCGCGTGCGCGATGGCCTGCCGCACCTCGAGCTTGTCGAATGGCTCCTTCTTGTTGTTGGTCGACAGCACCGTCTCGCCCTCGGTCGAGCCGATCACCACCTTGAAGCGCGGGTCGGCCTGCACCTGCGGCAGCGCGTCGCCTGCCGGCATGTTGGAGAAGGCGTGGACGTCGCCCGAAAGCAGCGCCGGAATGGCGGCGGCCGCGTCGGGGATGATGCGGAACTCGGCGCGCTCAAGCGCCACCGGCTCGCCCCAGTAGTCGGGGTTCTTGACCAGCTTGATCGAGGAGCCCTTGGCCCAGCTCTCGAACTTGAACGGGCCGGTGCCGACCGGGTGCTCCTTGTTGTTGTCGGCCGTAGCCGGCGACACGATCGCGGCCTCGCCCCAGCCCATGTTCCACAGGAACGCGCCCTGCGGATGCTTGAGCGTGATCTTGACGGTCGCCGGATCGACGACCTCGACCGTGTCGATGGCCGAATAGAGCTGCTTTTGCGGGTTGACCGAATCCTCGGCCATGGCGCGGTCGATGGAGAACTTCACGTCGTCGGCGCTGAACGGCGTGCCGTCGTGGAACTTGACGCCGGTGTGCAGCTTGAAGGTGTAGGTCTTGCCGTCGTCGGAAATCTCCCAGCTCTCGGCCAGCCCCGGCTGAACCTGTCCGTCGGGACCGATACGGGTGATGCCCTCGAAGATGTTGGCGTAACCGACTTCCTTGATCGCGGCGGCGGCGCTTGCCGTCGGGTCGAGATGCGGCGGCTCCAGCACCATGCCGATGACGACATCGGTGCGCGCGGCCGTGGCGTCCACGGGCGCGACGGTGGAGACGGCCAGCGCAATCGCTGCGGCGGCCAATATGGATTTCAACGGCTTCATCGCTCTACTCCCTGAAGCGGGTTCCGGTTCGGCGGCGATCAAAGCGCGAAACGCCCGGCGAGTAAATCGACTTTGTCGCGCCGCATCGGTCTCTTACCCGTGATGATGGTGGTGGTGGCCTTCGGCGCGCGCGCCGCGCAGCAGTGCGTCGAGCGAGATCGCCATCACCTTGGCCGATTCGACCATGTCATCGATGCCGACCCATTCGTCGGGCCGGTGGGCGAGATCGAGGATGCCGGGGCCGTAGGCGATGCAGTCGTGCAGGTGGCCGATGCGGGCGATGTGCTTCTGGTCGTAGGTGCCGGGCGAGATCACGTAGTCGGGCTCGCGGCCGAAGATTTGGCGGATTCCCTCGGCTACCGCCGTCACCACCGGCGCGTTGCGCTCGGTCATGGTCGGCAGCACCTCCATCATGTCGCGGATCGAATAGTCGAATTTCGGCCGCTCGCGCTTCAGCCGGTCGAGGATCGACGTGACCTCGCCCTTCACCTCGTCGAGCGATTCCTCCAGCAGGAAGCGGCGGTCGATCACCGCCCGGCACGAATCGGCGACGTTGGGCGAGGGCAGGCCCGGGAAATGGTCCTCTGTCTGGCCGCCATGGATCGAGTTGATGTTCATGGTCGAGCGCCGCGCGCCCTCCGGCACGACGGGCATCTCGGTCCGCTTGCGGTCGAGCGCCGGGAAAAGCTCCTCCTCGAAGGCGTGCAGCACCGCGCCCATGTGACGGATCGCCGAATCGCCGAGGAACGGCATCGAGCCGTGGGCAATGGAGCCCTTGGTCTCGATCTCCGCCCACCAGACGCCGCGATGGCCGAGGCAGATGCGGTCCTTGTTCAGCGGTTCGGGAATGATGACGTGATCGACGCGGGGCCGCGAGAAGAAGCCCTGCCGCGCCAGATAGGCGACGCCGCCGAAGCCGCCCGATTCCTCGTCCACGGTCCCGGAAATCTCGATGGCGCCGGGGAAGTCGGGAAAGACGTCCATGAAGGCTTCGGCGGCGATGATCGAGGCGGCGAGGCCGCCCTTCATGTCGCAGGCGCCGCGCCCGTAGACGCGCCCATCCTTGACCGTGCCGGCATAGGGATCGACGGTCCAGCCTTCGCCGGCCTCGACCACGTCGATATGCGAGTTGAAATGCACGACCGCGCCGGGTTTGCTGCCCTCGCGCCGCGCCACGACGTTGGTGCGCGGATAGCGGTCGTTGTCGCCCGGCGTTCCTTCGCCGCGGATCAGCCGCGTCTCGAAGCCGTGCCGGACGAGTCGCGCGGCGATATATTCGGCGCAGGGCGTGTAGGCCTCGCCCGGCGGGTTGACGGTCGGGAAGCGGATCAGGTCGGAAGCGAGGGCGACGAGATCGTCGCGGCGGCTGTCGACGGCGCGGAAAAGACGTTCGTTCATGGGAGCCATGATAGAGCAGCGTCGCGAAGCTCTGGCAAGATGCCGCGATTGGTCCAGCGCCTCACACGGATTTGACCATGCCTCGGCGACGTCCTGTTAGGAAATTGGCGGCAGGATGCGCGCGAAGATTGATCGCAAGGGGATTCAGCAGCAATGATTTTCGTGCGACGGGACAAGGGATTCGGGGGCATGGCGGGCAGCAGGCGTTTCATCGCGGCCGTGGCGGCGGGCTTCGTCCTTTGGGCGCTTCCGGCGCAGGCGGCCACGCTCGTCGCCCGCGTCGATGTCGCCGCGCAGAAGATGATCGTCACCCATCACGGCAAGGTGCTGCACGAATGGCCGGTCTCGACCGCGCGGGCCGGCTACACGACGCCGCGCGGCGAATACCGGCCGCAGCGCATCCACAAGATGTGGCACTCGCGCACCTACGACATGTCGCCGATGCCGTTCGCCGTGTTCTACGACCGCGGCTGGGCGGTGCACGGCACCTCGGCGGTGTCGCGGCTCGGCAGCCCGGCCTCGCATGGCTGCGTGCGGCTGGCGACGCCCAATGCCGAGACCTTCTACCGGCTGGTGCGGCAGGTCGGGCCGGGCAACACGCGCATCATCGTTCAGGACTGAGGCGCGGGGGCGGCTTTCCCCTCTGGCCCTCGTCGAGCTCCCAACGCTTGTGGAACCACATCCACTGGCCCGGATGCTCGCGCACCCATCCCTCGACCACGTCGTTGAGTAGCTGGCAGGTGGCGGGAACGTCGACCACGCCTTTTTCCGTGCGTGGCAAATCAAGCTTTTCATGAATTTCCAGCCGGAACCTGTTGTCCGGCAAGCGAATTGCGCGGGCGGGATAGACCTCGCAATCGTACTGCCGGGCCAGCCGGGCAAGCAGCGGGCTGGTGTTGCAGGGCAGGCCGAAGAAGGTGGTCGGCACGCCGCGCCGGAATTTCTGGTCGACGAGGACGCCGATATTGCCGCCGCGGTCGAGTACGCGGGCAAGGCCGAAGGCGGCGCCGGCGCGCGAGGCGATCAGCTCGCCCATGGCTTCCGCCCGGGTCGAGAAGATGTATTTCGCGATATAGGGGTTGTTGGGCGCGCGGAACAGCGCCGTCACCGGCAGGTCGTAGGTGGCGGCCGCGACCGGCAGCAGCTCGAAATTGCCGGTATGGGCGGTGAAGAAGATGTGCGGCTTCTTCTCCTCGCGCAGGCGCAGGAAGATGTCGATGCCGTCGATCTCGACCCGCGCCGGCTCGCCGTCGTGCGGCTCGATGTCGAACATGCGGTCGAGATAGAGATATTCGCCGGCGAGCCGCGCCATGTTGCCCCACATGTCGGAGGCGATGGCCGCGATCTCGTCCTCGCTCTTTTCGGGATAGGCCCGGCGCAGATTGTCGAGCGCGACGCGGTGGCGACCCACCAGCGGCCCGATGCGCCGCGCCGTGCGGTCGGCGAAGGCGAGCGCCTTGTCGGGCGGCAGCAGGCGCAGGAGCCACAGCACCGCGAAGGCGAGCTGGCCGACCAGCCAGTGCTCCACCCGCTTGGCGATCTTCAGCGCCCGCGCAGCGAGCGGCCGCAGGAAAGGCGTCGCGCCACGCGCCATCAGCCGATCCGCAGGATGATCTTGCCGAAGACGTCGCGGCCTTCCATGCGCTCCAGCGCGCGGCCGATGTCGTCGAAGCCGACCTCGGTGTCGATCACCGGGCTGACGATGCCGGCCGCCATCTTCTGCATGGCATCGACCATGTTCTCCATGCGGCAGCCGAACGAGCCGAGGATCTTCAGTTGCTGCTGGAACAGCATCATCAGGTTGATGTCGGTCGAGACGCCGGAGGTCGAGCCGCAGGTGACGAGCCGGCCGCCGCGCTTCAGCGAGAACATCGAGCCGGCCCAGGTGTCCTTGCCGACATGCTCGAACACCACGTCGACGCCGCGCTTTTTGGTGAGCTTGCGCACCACACCCTCGAAGCGGTCCTCGCGATAGTTGATGACGTGGTCGGCGCCGAGCGCCTTGGCCTTGTCGATTTTGTCGTTGGAGCCGACCGTGGTGATGACGGTGCAGCCCATGCGCTTCGCCAGCTGGATCGCGGCCGAGCCGATGCCGGAGCCGCCGGCATGGATCAGGATGGTCTCGCCGGGCTCGAGCTTCGCGTTGTCGAACAGCATGTGCTCGACCGTGCCGAAGGTGACGGGCGCGACCGCCGCGCCGATCTCGTCGACGCCGGGCGGGGCGGGGACCAGCAGCCGCGCCGGCAGGTTGACCTTCTCCTGCGCAAAGCCGTCGAGGTGGAAGCCGTGGACGCCCGAGACATGGGCGCAGAGATTGTCGCGACCCTCGCGGCAGGCGCGGCAACGCCCGCAGGTACGCGCGCCGTAGATCGAGACGAGCTGGCCGGGCAGCAGGTTTGCTACGCCGTCGCCGATGGTCTCGACCTCGCCGGCGGCTTCGGCGCCGACGACGAGCGGCATCTTGCGCTTGGCGAAGGCCATGCCGCGCCAGCCCCAGACGTCGATGTGGTTGAGCGCCACGGCCCTGATCCGCACCGTGACCTCGCCGATGCCCGGCGGCGGCGGCGGCGGCAGATCGACGGCTTCCAGCCGCCGGTCCTCGACGAGTTGCAATGCGCGCATGAGAATGGTGTCCGCTGTTGTCTTGGGCTGTCGCGGAGCGGGTTAGCCGGGTTCCCGCGCCATGACAAGGCATGCGTTCTGGCCGCCGAAGCCGAAGGAGTTGGACAGGATGGTCGAGACCTCGGCCTCGCGCTTCACGTTCGGCACCACGTCCAGCTCGATCGACGGGTCGGGCTGGTCGTAATTGATGGTCGGCGGGATCACGCCTTCCGTCATGGTCAGGATCGAGAACACCGCCTCGACCGCGCCGGCGGCCGAAAGCGTATGGCCGATCATCGACTTGTTGGACGAGATCGGCATGGTCTTCATCCGCTCGCCGAACACGGTCGACAGCGACAGATGCTCCATCTTGTCGTTCTCGGGCGTCGAGGTGCCGTGGGCGTTGACATAGTCGATCCCGTCCTCGCCCAGGCCCGCATCGGCAAGGGCCGCGCGCACGGCGGCGATGGCCGGCGAGCCGTCGGGCTTGGAGCGGGTGCGGTGGAAGTCGTCGGCCTTCTCGCCGCAGCCGGCGACGATGCCGAGCACCCTGGCGCCGCGCGCCCGCGCGCTTTCGAGCGATTCGAGCACAAGTGCCGCCGAGCCCTCGGCCAGCACGAAGCCGTCGCGGTCGCGCGAGAACGGCTTCGACGCCTTTTCCGGCTCGTCGTTATGGGTGGAGAGAGCCGAAAGCAGCGAGAAGCGGATCAGCGCCTCGGCGGTGGCCGAGCCGTCGGCGCCGATGGCGAGCGCGCGGTCTGTCTCGCCGCGGCGGATCGCCTCGACGCCGAGCTGGATCGCGGTCGCGCCCGAGGCACAGGCGGTGGTCAGCGAAATCGGCGAGCCCTGCGTGCCGAAGTGATCCGCGAGGTTCTCGCCGACGATGCCGTATTTTGCCATC
>DAOMOI010000093.1:0-7383 GCA_035444225.1 Aquamicrobium sp.
GCGCCGCTCGACGACCACAATGTCGAGCGCTTCTGCAATTTGATGGACGAGATGGCCGCCTCGACCGAGACGCGCTTCGTCGTCATCACCCACAATCCCATCACCATGGCGCGCATGGATCGGCTGTTCGGCGTCACCATGGCCGAGCAGGGCGTGAGCCAGCTCGTCTCCGTCGATCTCCAGACCGCCGAGCAGATGCGCGAGGCGGTCTGATCCGCCGGATATAGCGTAAATTCACGCATGTGATCGCCTGCCGGGGATGCGTCGCGGTTTGCCGTTTGCGGCGCCATGGTGTATGGCCCGCGCGCCTTCCCCTTCCCTGCCGCCCGCGAGGTCCCGACCATGCCGCAACCTGAACTCGTCATCTTCGACTGCGACGGCGTGCTGGCCGATTCCGAGATCATCGCCGCGCGCGTCGAGGCCGAGCTTCTGACCAAGGCGGGCTTCGCCATCACGCCGGAAGAGCTGGCGCAGACCTATTCCGGCCTGACCTTCAAGGACATATTGCTGCGCATCGAGCAGGAGGCGGCGGTGCCGTTCCAGGCGACGCTTCTCGACGACGTCGAGAAGCTGGTCGACAAAAGGCTGGCGCGGGAGGTGCGGGCGATCGAGGGCGCGCACGAGGCCGTGGCGTGGGTCAGGGGCCGGCGCTGCGTCTGCTCCAATTCCGGCCGCAGCCGCGTCGAGACGACGCTGGCGCGCACGCGGCTCGCTCCCTTCTTTCCCGACGCGGTGTTCTCGGTCGCCGACCTGCCCTCGGGCCGGCCGAAGCCGGCGCCCGACATCTTCCTTCACGCCGCGTCGCGGATGGGGGCCGACCCGCGCGCCACCTTCGTCGTCGAGGATTCCGTCCACGGCATCGCCGGCGCCAGGGCGGCGGGCATGCGCGTCATCGGCTTCACCGGCGCCTCGCACAGCCATCCCGGTCATGCCGACCTCCTGACGGAAGCCGGCGCGGAAACGGTCATCCACCGCTGGGCGGACTTTCCGGCCGTGATCGGGGCCTTATCGGAGTGGTCGGGCGAGGCCTGAAAAACGGCCCCTAACGCGCCGGCGCTTCCTCGAAGCCGACGATGACGCGCACGTTGCGCGAGGTCGGGTTGGGCATGGAGAAATTCCTGTCGATGACGACGAACTGCGTCGCGCCGACCGTGTCGGTGATGGCGACCTCGTGCTCGAAGCGCTGGGAATGGATTTCGGCCGTGTCCTGATAGACGGTCAGGCGCAGCGGCAGGCGCACCGTTCCCGTGGTTCCGGCGGGGCCGGGAATGACGCGGCCGGCGATGCCGATGGTCATCGAGGTGTTGCCGCCGGCATAGGTGCAGCTGCGCGTGGTATCCATGATCGCGGCGCGATAGACGAGCTTGGCCGCGTCGCCCTCGCCGCCGCGCAGATAGGAATTGCGCACCGCCCTGTTCTCGCCGAGCGTGATCGCCGGGCAATAGGCGGTCAGTTCCTCGACCGTGACGGTCTCCTGCTCGGCCGACGCCGGACTCTGCCCGCCGCCGCCGATATTGAGCGCGCCGAGCTTGTCGCCCGACTGGCAGGCGGAAAGCGCAAGGGCAAGACCCAGCACAACACCCCGGGTGGGCAGGCCGGCAGACCCGAAGCGGACGAACTCGCGAACAAATGCCATGAACCGCACTTCCCTCAAGCAAAGCTGGCGTTCTATACCAACGCCGCGATAAAAAGGCGACCGCGCGATTGCGGTTTTTCGAGGACTGCGCCTTAAAACGGCGCGAAGGCACGGAATTGTCATGCGCTATGTGAGCACGAGGGGCGAAGCGCCCGAACTTGGGTTTTGCGACGTTCTCATGGCGGGGCTGGCCCGCGACGGCGGGCTTTACGTCCCCGCCGAGTGGCCGCAGCTTTCGACGGACGAGATCCGCGCGCTGCGCGGCCTTTCCTATCCAGAGCTTGCGGTGAAGCTGCTCACCCCGTTCCTCGGCGGCGAGATCGACGAGCGCACCTTCGCCCGGATCGTGCGCGAGGCCTACGCCACCTTCCGCCACGACGCGGTCTGCCCGCTCGTCCAGACCGGGGCGAACGAGTTCGTGCTGGAGCTGTTCCACGGGCCGACGCTCGCCTTCAAGGACGTGGCCATGCAGCTGCTCGCCCGGCTGATGGACCATGTTCTGGCCGAGCGGGGGATGCGCGCCACCATCGCCGGCGCGACCTCGGGCGACACCGGCGGCGCGGCGATCGAGGCATTCGCCGGCCGCGACCGCACCGACATCTTCATCCTGTTCCCGCACGGCCGCGTCTCGCCGGTGCAGCAGCGGCAGATGACGACCTCGACCGCGCAGAACGTCCACGCCATCGCGCTCGAAGGCAATTTCGACGATTGCCAGGACATCGTGAAGGGCATGTTCAACCATCATGCCTTCCGCGATCGCGTGGCGCTTTCGGGCGTCAACTCGATCAACTGGGCGCGGATCATGGCGCAGATCGTCTATTACTTCTCCTCGGCGCTGTCGCTCGGCGCGCCGGACAGGCCGGTCTCGTTCACCGTGCCGACGGGCAATTTCGGCGACATCTTCGCCGGATACGCGGCAAAGCGCATGGGCCTGCCGATCGAGCGGCTCGTCATCGCCACCAACGACAACGACATCCTGGCGCGCACGCTTTCGGGCGGCGTCTACGAGACGCGCGGCGTCGTCGAGACCACCTCGCCGTCGATGGACATCCAGGTGTCGTCCAACTTCGAGCGGCTGCTCTACGAGGCGTCCGGGCGCAACGCGGCTTCCGTCGTCCGCGCCATGGACGGGCTGAAGCAGGCGGGCCGCTTCGCGGTTGCCGAAGGCGCGCTGGAGGCGATCCGCCGCGATTTCGAGGCCGGCCGCGCGATGATGGACGAGACGGCGGCGACGATCAAATCCATGCTGGCCGCGAACGGCTACCTGATCGACCCGCACACGGCCACCGCGGTCAAGGTCGCGCGGGAAGCCGGACGGGGCAAGGCGCCGATGGTGGTGCTGTCCACCGCGCATCCGGCCAAGTTCCCGGCCGCCGTCGAGGCGGCCTGCGGCGTGCGCCCGGCGCTGCCGGCGTGGCTCGGCGACCTGATGGAGCGCGAGGAACGCTATGACGTGCTTCCCTCCGACCGGAAAATGGTGGAAGATCACATAAGCCGGCTGACGAGAGCGGCGGCGGAAGCGGCCGGGCCGCGCGCCGAAAGTTGAGAGCGGGGAGTTGAGGGCGAGAATGGGTGTAGAGGTAAGCCGGCTGTCCAACGGCCTCACGGTCGCCACCGAAACGCTGCCGCATATCGAGTCGGTCGCGCTGGGCGTGTGGGTGAAGTCGGGCGCGCGCGACGAGCGCCGCGACGAGCACGGGCTGGCCCATCTCCTCGAGCACATGGCCTTCAAGGGCACCGGCAGCCGCAGCGCCTGGAAGATCGCCTCCGAGATCGAGGACGTCGGCGGCGAGATCAACGCCGCCACCAGCGTCGAGACCACCTCCTTCTACGCCCGCGTGCTCAAGGACGACATGGCGCTGGCCATCGACATCCTGGCCGACATCCTCAACGATTCCCTGTTCGACCCGCACGAGCTGGAACGCGAGCAGCACGTCGTCCTGCAGGAGATCGGCGCGGCCCACGACACGCCCGACGACATCGTCTTCGACCGCTTCACCGAGACCGCGTTCCGCGACCAGGCGCTGGGCCGCTCGATCCTCGGCACGCCGGAGACGGTCGAATCCTTCACCTCGGCGCAGCTTCACGCCTTCATGCAGCGCCAGTACGGCGCCGAGCGCATGGTGGTGGTCGCCGCCGGCGGAGTCTCCCATGACGATTTCGTCCGCGAGGTCGAAAAGCGGCTCGGCTCCTTCCGCACCCACGCCACCACCGACGCGCCGGAAAGCGCGAGCTATATCGGCGGCGACTTCCGCGAGGCGCGCGACCTGATGGACGCGCAGATCCTGCTCGGCTTCGAGGGCCGCGCCTATCACGTGCGCGACTTCTACGCGAGCCAGGTGCTGTCGATGATCCTCGGCGGCGGCATGTCGTCCCGCCTCTTCCAGGAAGTGCGCGAGAAGCGCGGCCTGTGCTATTCGGTCTACGCCTTTCACTGGGGCTTTTCCGATACCGGCATCTTCGGCATCCACGCCGCCACCGGCAAGGACGACATCGCCGAGCTGG
Organism: Aquamicrobium sp.; assembly: GCA_035444225.1. Taxonomy (GTDB): domain Bacteria; phylum Pseudomonadota; class Alphaproteobacteria; order Rhizobiales; family Rhizobiaceae; genus Aerobium. The sequence goes on from DAOMOI010000093.1 coordinate 4,142, forward strand.
TGCCGGTGATCGTCAACGAATTGCGCCGCGCCGGCGAGGACATCGGCCAGGAGGAGCTGAACCGCGCCCGCGCGCAATATCGCGCCGGCCTGATGATGTCGCATGAAAGCGCCTCGGCCCGCGCCTCGCAGATCGCGCGCCAGATGCTGCTGTTCGGCCGGCCCATCGCCACGGAGGAGCTGGTGGACCGGCTTTCCAAGCTCACCGTGGAGCGGTTGACGGACCTGTCCTCGCGCCTGTTCTCGACCAGGCCGACGCTCGCCGCCATCGGCCCCGTCTCCGCCCTGCCGGCCTTCGAGGCGGTCGGCGACAGCCTTCTGGCCGCCGCCCCGGCCTCGACCCCGCGCAAGCTCGCCGTCTGATCCCCCCGATCCCCGGCCCGACGCCCCATGATCGCCCTGCCCTTCCTCCGCCGCGAACAGCCGGTGCTGAGAGGCGCGCGGGTGTGGCTCAGGGTGCCGCGCGACGGCGACTATCGCGAATGGGCGGCGCTGCGCGGCGAAAGCCGCGCCTTCCTCGAGCCGTGGGAGCCGCGCTGGATGGAGGACGAGCTGACGCGCGCCGGCTGGAAGCGGCGCATGCGCCGCTACCGCGAGGACATGGAGGTGGGCAGCGCCATCGCCTGGCTGATCTTCGAGAGCGGGCGGGACCGCCTCGTCGGTGGCATCACCCTCGGCAATATCCGCTACGGCGTGTCGCAATCGGCCCAGATCGGCTACTGGACCGGCGAGCGCCATGCCGGCAAGGGCTACATGCAGGACGCGGTCGCGGCGCTTCTGGACCACGCTTTCGGAACCATGAGGTTGCACCGCGTCGAAGCCGCCTGTATTCCGGGCAACGCCCGTTCGATCCGCGTGCTTGAAAAAGCCGGATTCGAAAGGGAAGGACTGCTGCGGTCCTACCTGCGCATCAACGGAATCTGGCAGGACCACTACATTTACGCCCGGATCGCCGGCGAAACGCGAGGCGGCGGACGCGAGACGAGAGGCGCAGGCGTTTGACGTCGACGAAGCGAAGAGGGCAATGGCTGGCGGGCGCGTTCATGGCGCTGGTGCTGGCCATGATCGCCCTGCCCGCCATGGCCATCGAGCCGATCAAGATCTCGCGCGAGGACGTCGCGCTCGACCTGTCGCGGGCGGTCGAGATCTATCGCAACCAGGGCCAGAACTTTCAGGTCTCCACCGCGCCCGGCATCGACGGCATCGTGCGGCGGATCGAGGTCGAGGCGCTGGACGAGCGCTCCAGCGGCGACTGGGCCGTGTTCGCGCTCGCCAACACCACCGACCGCCAGCTCGACCGGCTGATCGTCGCGCCGCATTACCGCCTCGTCGGCTCGGGGCTGATGTGGCCCGACCTCGGCTCCAACCGCATCGCGGCGATCACGCCGAGCGAAGGCTTCGCGCTCGACCGGCAGGCCGCCCGCGACGCCGACATCTTCCTGGTGACGATCAATCCGGGCTCCATCGTTACCTTCATCGCCGAGCTGTCCTCGCCGCGGCTGCCGCAGATCTATCTGTGGGAGCCGGAGGCCTACAAGGACACGATGAACTCCTACACGCTGTTTCGTGGCATCGTCATCGGCATCGCCGGCCTGCTGGCGCTGTTCCTGACCATCCTGTTCGTGGTCAGGGGCACGTCGATGTTCCCGGCGACGGCGGCGCTGTCATGGGCGGTTCTTGCCTATATCTGCCTCGATTTCGGCTTCCTGAACCAGGTGCTGGAGATCAGCGCCGGCGGCGAGCGATTATGGCGCGCCGGCACCGAGATCGCGCTTGCCGCGACGCTGGTGGTGTTCCTCTACACCTATCTCAACCTCAACCGCTGGCACCTGCATTTCAGCTACGGCGCCTTCACGTGGGTGCTGGCGCTGGTGGCGCTGTCGGGCGTGCTGCTGTTCGACCCTTCGGTCGCCTCCGGCATCGCGCGCTTCTCCTTCGCGCTCACGGCGGTCGTCGGCCTCGGCATCATCGCCTTCCTGTCGGCCCGGGGCTACGACCGCGCCATCATGCTGGTGCCGAGCTGGCTGATGATCCTCGTCTGGCTCGCCGGCTCGTGGATGGCCGTCACCGGCTCGCTCGACAACGACATCGTCCAGCCGGCTCTGGGCGGCGGGCTGGTGCTCATCATCCTGCTGATCGGCTTCACGGTGATGCAGCACGCATTCGCCGGCGGCGCGCTGCATCAGGGCCTGTTCAGCGACATGGAGCGGCAGGCGCTGGCCATCGCCGGCTCGGGCGACGCGGTCTGGGACTGGGACGTGCTGCGCGACCGCGTCGTCACCCGGCCCGACATCTCGCGCCAGCTCGGCCTGCCGCAGGGCAGCCTGAACGGGCCGGTGCGCAACTGGCTGCCGGTGCTTCACGCCGAGGACCGCGACACCTTCCGCACCACGCTCGACGTCATCCTCGAGCACCGGCGCGGGCGCGTGGCGCAGTCCTTCCGCATGCGCGGCGCCGACGGGCACTATCACTGGTTCACGCTCAAGGCGCGGCCGATCATCGGCGCGGACGGCGAGATCGTGCGCTGCGTCGGCACGCTGGTCGACGTGACCGAGCAGAAGAAGGCCGAGGAGCGGCTGCTGCACGACGCCGTGCACGACAACCTGACCGGCCTGCCGACGCGCGAGCTTTTCCTCGACCGGCTCGAAGGCGTGATCGCCATCGCCCGCACCGAGGAGAGCGTGCGGCCGACCGTCATCGTCCTCGACATCGACCGCTTCAAGCAGGTCAATGACGGGCTCGGCATCTCTGCCGGCGACACCATCCTGCTCACCATCGCCCGACGGCTGCACCGCCTGCTGAAGCCGCAGGATTCGCTGGCGCGGTTCAGCGGCGACCAGTTCGCGCTGCTGCTGCTTTCCGAGCAGGAGCCGAGCCGCGTCGCCACCATGGCCGAGGCGATGAAGAAAGCGATCAACGCGCCGATCACCTTCGCCAAGCGCGAGATCGTGCTGTCGGCCTCGCTCGGCCTCGTCTCGTGGACCGCGCAGGCCAATGCCGGCGAGATGGTCAAGGACGCCGAGCTTGCCATGCATCAGGCCAAGCGCTTCGGCGGCGACCGCATCGAGCCGTTCCGGCCGGCCTTCCGCTCGGTCGGCACCGACCGGCTCCAGCTCGAATCCGACCTCCACCGCGCCGTCGAGCGGCGGGAGCTGCGGCTCGCCTACCAGCCCATCGTGCGGCTGGAGGACCGCTCCATCGCCGGCTTCGAGGCGCTTCTGCGCTGGGACCACCCACGCCGCG
>DAOMOI010000094.1:0-7324 GCA_035444225.1 Aquamicrobium sp.
CACGATGATGAAGCGGGTGAAGCTCGTCACCATGATCAGGATGCCGGGCGCAAGCGACAGCACCGTCAGCAGGCCGAAGAGCTGGACGATGGTGCCCACCGTCTGGCCCTGCATCTGGCCCGTGAGCGCGCCGAGGTCGAGCCCCTGCGCCGCCGCCGGCAGGGCGGAAGCGACGAGAAGGGCGAAGCAGACGGCGGGAAGGTGCCGGATGCGCATCATTCGAACAGCAACGTGCGGATAAGGACGCTTCTGACCTGGCCCTCGCTGCGGATGGCGGCGCGCTCCTCGATGTCGGACTTCAGGTGCTGGAAGCCGCTCGGCCCCTCGACCTGATGGAACTTGACCGTGCGCAGATAGGCGAGGACGTCCTGCTGCACCGACTGGGCGACCACGGGGTCGGGCTCGTCGGCGAAGACCAGCGCCAGTTCCAGCCGCACCCAGGTCTCGCCCGGGCCGGCGAGATTGGTGGTGATGGGTTCGAGATGGACGACGCCGAGCTTGCCGGCGGCGTCGGCGAGCGTGGTCTCGCTCGCCCTGACGGCGGGCGCCTGCGCCTCCCTGGCGGCGTCGGGCCGGGTGCCGGACAGATAGAGCCCGGCCAGCCAGCCGATGGCGACGGCAACCGCCGTCAGCCCGGCCAGCGCCGCGAGCTGGACGATCAGCGATGGACCCTTGGCTTCGGGCGGGGCGGTGTCGTCGACGATGGCCATGGCAGCACCCGCTTCAGAACGGCATCACGTTGTCGACGATCTGGTGGCCCCAGCCCGGCTGCTGCACCTCACTCAGCCGGCCGCGGCCGCCATAGGAGATGCGCGCCTCGGCGATCCGCTCGTAGGACACGGTGTTGGCCGCGCCGATGTCGGAGGGGCGCACGATGCCGGTGATGGTGAGCACGCGCAGCTCGGCGTTGACCAGCACCTCCTGCGAGCCGGAGATGACGAGATTGCCGTTGGGCAGCACGTCCGTCACCACCGCCGCGACCGACAGGCGGATGTCCTCCGAGCGGACGGTCTCGCCCGCGCCCTTGGTCTCGGTGCCGGAATCGAAGCCGGCCGTCGCCCGACCGCCCGTGCCCCAGCCGAGCCAGGAGAAATCGGCGCCGAGGCCGGCGTCGCGGGTCGAGGTGCGCTTGCGCTCCGACTCGTTGCGGAAGCGGGCGCGGTCGTTGATCTGGATGTCGACGGTCAGGATATCGCCGGCCTGAAGGGCGCGCGCGTCGGTGAAGAATTTCGACTGGCGATCGTCCCACAGCGAATATTTCTTCGTCGCCTGCGCCGGCGGCGTCGGATAGCTGTAGGCGGATTTCGGGTCCATGCCGACGCCGTAGCCCACCGGCGACAGGGCCGGCGACCTGTTGACCTCCTCGACCGACGGCGTGTTGCAGCCGGCGAGGGCGAGCATGGCGATGATGGTCAGCGGTCTCGCCTTCATGTCGGGTCCTGCCTGCGCGCCGCGCTCGCCATGATGCTGGTCAGCGTGGCGGCGGCCTTGCTGTCCATTTCGTTGAGGATGACGCCCGCCTGCCGCGCCTGAAGCTTCATCAGGATGCCGGCGGCAAGCTCGGCATTGACCTCGGCCAGCCGCTCGGCGGCGGCGTCGGGGCGCATGCGCGAATAAATCTCGACGAGATTGCCTTCCGCCTTGGCGAGGAAGTCGTTGCGACGCGTCAGCCACTCCTCGTATTCGGCGCGCTTTTCCTCCAGCGCGGCGATGCGCTGGTCGATGTCTTTTTGCAGTGTTTCGAGTTCGGCTTGCTGCAATGCGTAGCGCCGGTCGCGGGCGGCGTCGGCGATGTTGGAGCAGAAGCGGCGGATGTCGTCCTCGGCCTCGCCGATCTTCGCGGCGGCGGTCTCGATCGCCTGCGTCGCGGCCGGCGTACCGCCGAAGACGAGCGCGCCGAGAACGATTCCGGCGGCGGCGGCGAGGGCGGGGCGGATGGCGAAACGGGAGGGCATGGCGGTTCGTCCTATTGCAGCACGAGTTCGGCTTGCAGCGCGCCGGCCGACTTGATGCCTTGCAGGATGGCGATAATGCCGTCCGGCTTGACGCCGAGCCGGTTCAGGCCGGAAACCAGCGTCTGGAGGTCGGGCCCGTCGAGCATGGCGACGCGGCCGTCCGGCCTGTCGGCCTCGATGGCGGTGAACGGCTCGACCGCCGTTTCCCCGCGCGAGAACGGCTCGGGCTGGACCACACGCGGCATCTCGGTGACGCGCACCGTCAGCGCGCCATGGCTGATGGCGACGCGCGATATGCGCACCTGCTGGCCGATGACGATGGTGCCGGTGCGCTCGTCGACGACGACGCGGGCGGGCGCATCGGATTCGATGACGATGTTCTCGAGCTCGGCATAGAAGCGCGCGGCCGAGATGCCCTGCGGGCGCTGGATCGTCACCGTGCGGGCATCCTGCTCCTGCGCCACGCGGCGGCCGAAGCGGTGGCTGGCATAGGCGTTGATGGCGTCGGCGATGCGCACGGCGGTGGAGAAATCGGGGTTGCGCAGTTGCAGGGTCAGCGTCGTGTCGGAGGTGAAGGAGGCCGGCACCTGTCGCTCGACGATGCCGCCATTGGGCACGCGCCCGCCGGTCGGCACCCCTTGCGTCAGCGTCTCGGCCTGTCCCTGCGCGGAAAAGCCGGCGACGATGACCGAGCCTTGCGCCACGGCGTATATCTCTCCGTCGGGGGCGCGCAGCGGCGTCATCACCAGCGTGCCGCCGGCCAGCGAGGTGGCGTCGCCCATCGAGGAGACGTTGACGTCGATGCGTGCGCCGGACTGGACGAAGGGCGGCAGGTTGGCGGTGACGATGACGGCGGCGACGTTCTTGGCGCGCGACTGGCCGCCGCGCGTCGAGACGCCGAGGTTTTCCAGCATGGCGCGCATCGACTGCTCGGTGAAGGGCGAGGAGCGCAGGCCGTCGCCCGTGCCCTGAAGGCCGATGACGAGGCCGTAGCCGACGAGCTGGTTGTCGCGTGCGCTCTGGAGGATGGCGACGTCCTTGATGCGGGCGGTGGTGAAGCCCTTGCCGGAGAGCGGATCGTTGCGCCAGACGCCGCCATGGGCCGCGCCGCCGTGCAGCTCTTCCGCCGCGCCGCCGCCATTGGCGTCTTCGAAGCCAGCGCGCGGGCGCGGCTCGTCGGCCAGCGCGAAGCCGCCGGCAAGAAGGACCGCCGCAAGGGCCAGGGCGAGGCGGCGCATCATGATGCCGAGACCCTGACCGTGCCGTCGGCCATGACGACGCCGTCGAAGACCGAGCCGGAATCGACGTTGCGCAGGCGCACCATGTCGCCGGCCGCACCCGCCTGAAGCGCGACGGCCGAGAGCGCGATCTCCAGCCCGCCCTGCATGAAGATGACGCGCACCGGCTTGCCCGGCTCGACGATCCAGGCGTCGCGCACCGAGCCGGTCGGGATCATGCGTCCGGGCAGGAGCGTGCGCCGCGCCACCTTGCCGTCGAGAGCGCGAAAGTCGCGCTCGACCCCGCCGGGATTGCGCAGCTGGCGGCGCAGCGGCACCTGCTGCAACAGGTCGGCGGTGATGGTCTCGCCCGGATAGATGGTGCGGGTGGGAATCAGCACCATGTCCTGCGCGGCCGCCGGCAGGGCCATGCCGCCGGCAAGGGCGAACATGGCGGCGGCAAGGACGGCGCTGAGGCGGCGGCGGGTCATGATCGCTACCTGATGCCCTGGGTGATGACGGCGGCCATCTCGTCGGCGGCCTTGATGACCTTCGAGTTCATCTCGTAGGCGCGCTGGGCCGAGATCATCTCGGTGATCTCCTTGACCGGATCGACGTTGGACGATTCCAGATAGAACTGCTCGGTGGTGGCGAAGCCGGGATCGCCGGGAACGCCGACGATGGCCGGGCCCGACGCCGCGGTCTCCTGAAAGAGGTTGTCGCCGAGCGGCGCGAGGCCGGCCTCGTTGGAGAAGTTGGACAAGGTGAGCTGGCCGAGATCCTCCAGCTCGACCCGGTCGGCATAGCGGGCGAAGAACTGGCCCGACTTGTTGACGATCACCTCGATGGCGTTGTCGGGAATGACGATGCCGCCCGTGACCAGATAGCCGTCGACGGTGACGAGCTGGCCTTCCGCATTGGTGTTGAAGGAGCCGGCGCGGGTGTAGAACTGCTCGCCGTTGGCGCCCTCGATCTCGAACCAGCCCTGGCCGGCCAGCGCGATGTCGAGCTTGTTGCCGGTGTTGACCAGATTGCCCTGCACGTGGACGTTGCGGATGGCGCTGGTCTTGACGCCGAGGCCGATATGCGAGCCCTCGGGCACGATGGCCTGGTTGGCGCGGTTGGGCACGCCCTGCACCCGCTCGGCCTGATAGAGCAGGTCGGAGAACTCGGCCCGTGCGCGCTTGAAGCCGGTGGTGTTGATGTTGGCGATGTTGTTGGCGATGACCTCGAGATTGGTCTGCTGCGCGTTCATGCCGGTGGCGGCGATGGCGAGTGCTTTCATGAGACGTGCTCCTCAGATCGCCATGCGGCTGACTTCGAGATAGGCGGTGACGATCTTGTCGCGGATGGCGATCGCCGCTTGCAGGGTCTGCTCGGCGCTCATCACCGCGTCGACGACCTCGCGCGTCTCGACCTCGCCCTGAAGCGCCTTGAGCGACATGCCCTCGGCGGTGCGCAGCGTCGAGACCGCATCCTGCGACACGGCCGAAAGCGCGGTCGCGAACGAGGTCTCGGCCGCGACGTTGGCCGGCTTCATCGCCGGGCCGGCGACCGTGGCGAGGCCGTCGAGCATGGAGGAGGGCGAGGCGGCGCGGCCAAGGGCTGCGAGGCTGTCTATCATCACTGGCTCCTCAGGAGGTCGATGGTCATCGAGATAAGCTCGCGCGCCTGCTTGATGGATTGCAGGTTGGCCTCGTAGCCGCGGTTGGCCTCGCGCATGTCGGCCATCTCGACCAGCAGGTTGACGTTGGGCATCTTGACGTAGCCGAGCTCGTCGGCGGCCTCGTGGCCGGGCTGGAACTCGGTCGGGAAGGCGGTGCGATCGTTGGCGATGGCCGAGACCTCGACCATGCGCGCGCCCGACAGCCGGTCCAGCTCGGCCGAGAAGGTGATGGTCTTGCGCTGATAGGGGTCGGCGCCGGGAAAACTGCCGGTCGATTGCGCGTTGGCGAGGTTTTCCGACACCACGCGCAGCCGCTCCGACAGGGCGCCGAGGCCGGAAGCCGCCACTTTCAGGGAAGAGATCAACGGGTCCACGCGGGTTCAGCTCCCAATCGTCGCTAGCGGGTCGTCATCATCAGCATGCGGTGGAATGCCTTGACGATGGCGGTGTTCATTTCCATCGAGCGGCGCACCTCGCCGGACTTCATCAGTTCCTGCTCCAGCACCACCGAGTTGCCGGAGGGCATCAGCGGCCGGTTGTCCTCGACCTGACGCACGGCGAGCGCGTCGGCGGTGGCGCCGACGGCGATGTGCTGCGGGTGGGTGGCGCGCATGGCCACGCGCGACTGGTTCAGCACCGCCTCGAACGGCTCGACATCGACCGCGCCGTAGCCGGGCGTGTTGGCGTTGGCGATGTTGCTGGACACGGCGGTCTGGCGCACGGAAAGCCAGCGGGCCTGCTGTGATGCCAGTGCGAACAGGTTGACGGGTTGCATCGCTACTCCTCGAGGGTAACGATACTTTAAGGATTAGGCCTTGCGCGGACCTTGCGAAACGGTGGGGCTAGACTGGTCAGTTCGCCTGAAGCTCGACGATCCCGTCATTGGAGGTGAGGAGCACCCAGCGGCCCCCGCGCTGCTCGATGGCGACGACGTGGCTGGAATCGGGCAGGCGCGAGCCGCGCTGCACGACCCAGAGGCCGTCGGCGTCCTCGATCATGGCGCGGCCGTTGGCGACGTGGACCAGCCGGAAGTTCACCCGGTCGGCGGGGAAGGGCTGCTCGGAGGCGGGAACGGCGCGCCCCGGCTCGCCGTCGGCGGGCAGGGTGGCGGTCGGGAAGAAGTCCAGTTCCATCTTCGGCACCTCGGCATTGGCGAAGGGCTTGCCGACCGGCTGCGGCACGAAGGCGAGGCCGGGCGCGGGCCAGCTGGAGCCGCGCTCGCCGCTGAAGACGAATTCGCGGACGCCGAACTTTTCCTGATTGAAGAAGATGTACCATGGGAAGGCGGCGCAGGTGACGGCCAGCACCACGCCGAGCGTGGCGACGGTGACGTCACCGCGATCCATCTTTTTCTTCTTCGCCTTGGGTGCGACGGGCGCGGCCTTGGCCGGCGTGGGTTTCGCGGCGGGCTTCGCCGGCTTGGTTGCCTTGGGTTTCGGCGGCTTGGCCGGCTCGGGCTCGCCGAACAGATGGCGCAGCATCGCCTCGTCGTCGACGGGCTTTTCCGGGGTGGGCCGGATCACGGGGGCGGCGGCCGGCGCTGACGGTGCTTTGCGAGGCGCGGCGACAGCCGGCTCGACGGCCGGTGCCGAGACGGGCTTCGCGGCCGGGCGCTCCGCCGTCGCGACCGCGGGGGTCTCCGGCGCGGTTGCGGCCTTTTTGGCGGCGGCGGGGGCCTTCGGCGTGCTCGGCGGGAGCGGCGTGCCGACGATCTTCGTTCCGGCATAGGCCGGATCGCCGGGCGCGGCCTGTTGGCGGCGCAGGCCGAGCCGGGCCAGCAGGCCGCGCGGCTTGCCCGCCTCGATGCCGGCGGTTTCCTCGCCTGCCTTCCGGCGTCGGGCGCCGATGCCGAAATGGCGCTCGCGGATGGCGGGCGCGGCCGCGGCACCGGGCCGGCTGTTGCGGTAGGCGGTCTCGCTCAGATAGATGGCGTCGTCGGCGGCCGCGCGGCGCTCGTCGCCCGCGATCATGCGTTCGGCCAGTTGGCGCAGCCTATTCCACGGTGTCATCCGCCGGCGCCTCCCTGGCTCTCAGATGACGGGCGAGGTCGGTGAACGGGTCGGCCGAGGCGGGATCCTGCGGCGTCTGTCCGAGCGCCTCGTAGATGAACGGAACTTGGCGGACGGCAAGGTCGAGGTCCGGGTCGGCGCCGGGCTGGTAGGCGCCGAGAAGGCGGATGTCGCGCGTGTCCTCGAAGCGGGCGATCATCGAGCGCAGCCGCGTCACCAGCACGCGCTGCTCCTTGGTCCATGCCTTGGGTGCGAGGCGCGAGATCGAGGCCAGCGGATCGACCGGCGGATAGCGGCCCTGCTCGGCGATGGCGCGCGACAGCACGACATGGCCGTCGAGGATGCCGCGGATCGAGTCGGCGACGGGGTCGTTGTGGTCGTCGCCGTCGACGAGGACCGAGAGGATCGCCGTGATCGAGCCGGCGCCGTCGACGCCGGGGACGGCGCGTTCGAGCAGCTTGGGCAGGTCGGTGAACA
>DAOMOI010000095.1:0-7305 GCA_035444225.1 Aquamicrobium sp.
CCTTCGACGGCTTCCACAGCACGAAATCCATCTCGTCGCGCTTGTAGGAGGCGACATCGACGCGCGCGCCGGCCAGCATCTCATCGAGCGGGCGGCGCGACAGCGCCCCATAGCGCGGGCCGGGCCGCGCGTTCATCGCCAAGGGCGAGAACAGCACGTGCCCTTCCGCGACATAGGCGACGCCCTGCGCGACCAGCCTTTCGATCATCGCCTTCATGCCGTCGATATGGGCGGTGGCGCGCGGCTGGTCGTCGGGCTCGAGGCAGCCCAGCGCCTTCACGTCGGCCTGGAACTGCGCGTTGGTCGCCTCCGTCACCCTGGCGATGGCGTCGTTGAGCGGCAGGTCGGGAAAGTCGCGCGCGGCGCGGGCGTTGATCTTGTCGTCGACGTCGGTGATGTTGCGGACATAGGTGACGTGGGCCGCGCCGTAGACATGGCGCAGCAGGCGATAGAGCACGTCGAAGACGATGACCGGGCGCGCATTGCCGATATGGGCGAAGTCGTAGACCGTCGGCCCGCAGACATACATGCGCACATTGGCGGGGTCGATGGGCGCGAAGGCCTCCGTCGTCCGCGTCAGCGTGTTGTAAAGCCGAAGCCCGGAATCGGGTGCAGGCATGGTCTCTCCCTGGCCGGCTGGCCTGGGCGTTTTGCCTATCTTGGGGGACGAGAGCGAAAACGGCCGGGCCAGCGGGGCGCTAGCCGATAATGCAGATGCCGATGATGGCGAAAGGCGTTTTCATCGCCCGCTTTATCGCTTTCCCGCCCGCCGCCGTCAAGACTTGGCTTGGGGCTCGGCATTGCGCCGGCCGGCGCCCGACGCGAAGTCGGTAGCATTTTATTAAACATGATACGAAGCAGAAGCCGGCAAAGCACTGAAATACCCGGTTGCAGACACCATTCCGTCCAAATGCTGGAGGAGAAAGGAGCATGTTCAATCACGCGCCGGAAAGGGGCGCTCAGGGGACCCAAAAATGCAACGCAAACCCGCCGCCCATCCCGCAATCGAAGCCGCGCGCGAGCGCGCCCAGCGGGCCAAATACGCCGCACTGACCGCCCATTACGGCAAGATCGGCTCCGGCGCGGTCAATGCCGCGCTGATCTGCGCCCATGAATACGCGCAGAAGAAAAAGAAGCCCGGCCGCTCAACCCCGAAGCCCGCCTAACAGGCTGAAGCCGATCGCGGCCATGACGAGCCCGATCAGGATGTCGAGCACCCGCCAGGCCGAGGGTCTGGCGAAGACCGGCTGAAGCAGCCGCGCCCCGTAGCCGAGGCCGAAGAACCAGACGAAGGACGCGATCATCGCGCCCACGCCATAGGCCAGCCTTTCGCTCCCGACATATTGCGCCGACAGCGACCCGACCAGCACCACCGTGTCGAGATAGACATGCGGGTTGAGGAAGGTGAAGGCGAGGCAGGCCGCGACCGCCGCCTTGAGGTCGCTCGCGCCGCCGCGCGCCGCATGCAGCGCCTGCGGCCGCCACGCCCGGCGAAAGGCGATCAACGCGTAGGAAAACAGGAATAGCGCCCCGCCCACCGTCACCACGGCGATGAGGGCGGGCGACGAAGAGACCAGCGTGCCGAGGCCGGCGACGCCTGCCGCGATCAGCAGCGCGTCGGAGAGCGCGCAGATCAGGCACAGCACGAAGACGTGCTGCCTCAGCAGGCCCTGACGCAGGATGAAGGCATTCTGCGCGCCGATGGCGACGATGAGCGACAGGCCGAGGAAGAAGCCGGAGAGGAAGGGAGCAACATGCATCGTTCCTCCCCTGCCCGAGCGGCCGCTTCTATGCAATGGGCCAGTGACGACGCCTTTCAGAACAGGCTGAGCTGGTCCGTCTTCGGCTTTGCCGCCTCTTCGGCAGGCGTGGCCGACGGCTCCACCCGCTCCTGAAGCTCCGGCCCGGCATTCGCCACCTTGTTGACCTTGTCGGAAACGGGGATCGCCTCGAAGAAGTCCTCGTCCACCGGGCGCACGATATCGGCCACGTCGCGCGGCTCGTTGCCGACGCAGTCGAGCCAGCGGGCGAAATGCTCCGGCCGCACCACCACCGGCATGCGATGGTGGATGTGGGAAATCGTGGCGTTGGCCTCGCAGGTCAGGATCGCGGCGGTGTCGATCTCGCCGCCGCCCGGCTCGGCATAGGTCTCCATCAGCCCGCCGAAGGCGACGACGCCGCCATGCCGCGGCCGCACCCAGTAGGGCTGGGCGTCCTTGCGGCCGGTTCCCTTCCATTCGTAGAAGCCGGAGGCCGGCACCAGCACCCGGCGATGACGCATCGCGGCCTTGAACGACGCCTTCGAGGCGGCGGTCTCGGCGCGAGCGTTGATGAGCAGCGGAAAGCCGGCGGTGTCCTTGACCCATGACGGGATGAAGCCCCAGCGCGCCAGCAGCGCCCGCCGTTCGGGCTGGTTGGAGCCGGGCGCGCGCCGGCTGCCGGCCGTCACCAGCAGGATCGGCTGGGTCGGCGCGATGTTGTAGCGCGGCGGGAATGGCTCTACATCGGCGACGCCGAAGCCGTCCTCGATGACCGTCGCCCCCTGCATCAGCGCAAAACGCCCGCACATATCGGTTTCACCTTGCCCTTCATTCAGACCCGACGCAATCTGCGGGCACGATCCTGCCGCCGCAACCCATGACGGGCAGATGCACACAGAAGAAGCGACCCCCGGCTCCGGCCCGCGCATACGCGCCGTCTCGGCGGCGATCCTCCACCATGGCCGCTTCCTGATGGTGCGGCGCGGGCGCGCGCCCGGGCGCGGCCTCTACGCCTTTCCCGGCGGCCGGGTCGAGGCCGGCGAAACGCTCATCGAGGCGGTGCGCCGCGAGGTGATGGAGGAGACCGGCGCGCTGATCGACCGGATCGAGCATCTCGCCGATCTCGAGCTTTCCTCCTCCGAAGGGGGAATCGAGTTCGTGCTGTCGGTGCATGTCGCGGCCTTCGCCGGCGGCGCGATCGCCGCCGGCGACGACGCCGAGGCGGCGCTGTGGCTGACGCTGGAGGAGATGGCGGCGCTGCCGCTGGCGGGATCGGTCTACGACATCGCGCTTCGCGTCGCGGCCGGATCGCAAGCGCCTTGCGCCGGCCAAGATTCCCGGCGACAAGCCGGTTCATGAAGAAACGCCTCGCCGTCATCGCCGTGCTCGCGCTTGCCGCCCTCGCCAACGGGGCGAAGGCGGCCGAATCGCCTTTCGAGGCCGACCTGATGCGGCTTTCCGAGATCCTCGGCGCGCTGCACTATCTGCGCAATCTGTGCGGCGAGAACGGACAGGACTGGCGCAAGCGCATGGAGGCGCTGCTGGAGGCGGAGAACCCGGACGAGGCGCGCCGCGCCCGGCTGACGGCCAGCTTCAACCGCGGCTATCGCGGCTTCGAGACCACCTATACGACCTGCACCGCCTCGGCGCTCACCGCGATCTCGCGCTACATGAAGGAAGGCGAGGCGCTCAGCCGCGACACCGCCACGCGCTACGGCAACTGACGCCGGCTTAGCGATGCGTTAACTTTTACACGATTGTGGCGGCCCCCGCCGCATTTCCTGTGCTAGAAGCCTTAACGGGACATTAAGGGAACCGCGGCCCCGGGACTGGCCGCGGCAGATGGGTGGAACGATGAATCACGGGCCGAGCGACATCGAGGTGCTGATTCGCGAGGAGAAGCGCCTGAGCGCGGTGGAAAGCTATGAGGATGCGTGGGCCGAGGGCCGCGCCGCCGGCATCGAGCCGGACATCATGGCCGACGCCGCGATCGCCACCGCGCTAGAGGAACTGGTGCGCGTCGCCGGCGAGGCGGCCGCGCTGTCGCTGGTCGAACGGATGCGCGAGCGGCTGGTCGCGGGCGAGTTCGACCCGGCGGCGTCGGTTCACTGAGCCGTCATCCCGCGTCGCGGCTTTTTCGGCTATAGTGCGCGGCGTGACCGGAAGATGCGGAAGAGCGACCATTCCATGACAGGCAAGGATGCCGTCAGACCCGCCCTCGAGGCGCTGCGCAGGACGGCGATCGCGGCCGCCTTCGCGCTTGCCGGCACGACCGGCAGCGCGCTGGCGCTGAGCGAGCTGCCGCAGCAGGACATGCCGGTTCCCGAGGAATCGGAAGACGCCCAGACCATCGAGCGCCACGACCTGCCGCCGCTGAAGGCCCCCGAAAGCGCGCAGGACACGCAGAAGGGCGAGGACGAGGCCGACGAGAACGGGGCCGACAAGAACGCGCCCGGCGAGGAAGAGGCGCCCGAAGCGGGAGACGCCGCGCCGGCGACTCCGGCCGCTCCGCGCGACCCGCAACGGGTGACGGTGCCGTTTCCCGACCCCATCGTCAGCCCGCGCGACCCCGGCCGCGAGGCGCAGGCGGACGGCGAGGACGCGGCGGAAAAGGAGCCGGTCCCGGAGGTGCTCTATGACCTGTCGTTGCTGCCGGAGCCGGTGCGGCGGATGCGGGACCTGATCGCGGAAGCCTGCCTTTCGGGCGACATCGAGCGGCTGCGCCCCTATATCAGCACCGGCGAGAACGCGACGCAGCTTTCCTTCGGCGATGTGGCCGGCGATCCCATCGCCTTCCTGCGCGAGCTTTCCGGCGACGATGAGGGCCACGAGATCCTCGCCATCCTCTACGAGGTCCTGTCGGCCGGCTATGTCAAGCTCGGCGAAGGTACGCCGGAAGAGATGTATGTCTGGCCCTATTTCTTCGCCGTGCCGCTCGACGCGCTCACCGCGCCCCAGCGGGTCGAGCTGTTCAAGATCGTCACCGCCGGCGACTACGAGGACATGAAGAACTACGGCGCCTACATCTTCTACCGCACCGGCATCTCGCCGGAAGGGCGGTGGATGTTCTTCGTGGCGGGAGATTGAGGAAAGAGAGCGAATAGCGAATAGGGAGTAGCGAATAGGGGTTTTGGATTTCTTCCCCTATTCGCTATTCGCTATTCCCTAATCGCTTCCACGAACTCCACCGGCTTCCCCTGCCCCGGCGTCACGATCTCGCCTTCCCACATCACGCGGGTGCCGCGCACGATGGTGCCGACGGGCCAGCCGGTGACCTGCCTGCCGTGGTATGGCGTCCAGCCGGCGCGCGAGCCAGCCTGCTCGTTGGTGATGGTCTCGCGGCGCTTCAGGTCGACGATGGTGAAGTCGGCGTCGTAGCCGGCGGCGATGCGGCCCTTGCGCGCCATGCCGAAGATGCGGTTGGGGCCGTGGCTCGACAGGTCGACGAAGCGCTCCAGCGAAAGCCGCCCGGCATTGACGTGATCGAGCATGATCGGCACCAGCGTCTGCACGCCGGTCATGCCCGAGGGCGAGGCCGGATAGGGCTTGGCCTTCTCCTCCAGCGTGTGCGGGGCGTGGTCGGAGCCGAGCACGTCGATGACGCCGTTGGCGACGCCGCGCCAGACGCCGTCGCGATGGCGGGGGGCGCGCACCGGCGGGTTCATCTGGATCAGCGTACCGAGCGTCGCATAGTCGTCGGCCGTCAGCGTCAGGTGATGCGGCGTCGCCTCGCAGGTGGCGACGTCCTTGTGCTGTTCGAGGAATTCGATCTCCTCCGCCGTCGAGATGTGCAGCACGTGGATGCGCGCCCGCGCCATGCGGGCGATGCGCACCAGCCTGTCGGTGCAGCGCAGCGCAGCGATCTCGTCGCGCCAGACCGGATGCGAGGAGGGATCGCCTTCGACGCGCTCGCCCTTGCGCTCGCGCAGGCGGAACTCGTCCTCGGAATGGAAGGCGGCGCGCCGGCGCGTGTGGCGCAGCACCTCGTAAACGCCCTCGTCGTCCTCGATCAGCAACGAGCCGGTCGAGGCGCCCATGAACACCTTGATGCCGGCGGCGCCCGGCAGCCGCTCCAGCTCGCCGACATCGCGCGCATTCTCGCGCGTGCCGCCGACCCAGAAGGCGAAGTCGCAATGCATGCGGCCGGTGGCGCGCGCCACCTTGTCGGCGAGCGCGGCCTCGCTGGTGGTGAGCGGGTTGGTGTTGGGCATCTCGAACACGGCGGTGACGCCGCCGAGCACGGCCGCGCGCGAGCCGGTCTCGAGGTCTTCCTTGTGCTCCATTCCCGGCTCGCGGAAATGGACCTGGCTGTCGACCACGCCGGGCAGGATGTGCAGGCCGGCGCAATCGACCGTCTCGCCGGCGTCCGCCCGCGACAGGTCGCCAAGCGCGGCGACGCGGCCGCCCCTGACGCCGATGTCGCGCGCGCCCACGCCGTCATGATTGGCGACGATGCCGCCCTTGAGGATCAGGTCGAAGCTCTGTGTCATGAAGCCGTCTCTTGCCCGCGCCGTCAACGCGGCTTACGTAATGGCCACGTCAAAAGCAAGTTCGGATCAGCCCCATGCCGACAGCACGAAACGGCGACCGCGCCGCGATCCTGGTCGAAGGGCCGGATGCCGGGCACTTTCTCCAGAACGTGCTCACCCCCGACCTCGACGCACTGGCCGCCGACGAGGCGCGGCCGGGCGCGCTCCTGACGCCGCAGGGCAAGATCCTGTTCGACTTCCTGATCTCGCGCCGGGGCGAGGCCGGCTTCCTCATCGACGTCGCCGCCGATTCGGCAAGCGACCTCGTGCGCCGGCTGACGCTCTACCGCCTGCGGGCGAAGGCGGATATTTCCGTTCAGGACCAGATGGTTGTCACGACGCGCTGGCACGATGATTCCGCTGCCTCACATGTTGATTCAGGCTGGCTCGCCGACCGGCGCTTTCCGCCGGAGGCGCATGTCGCGCGCCACTATGGCGAGGCGGTCGCGGCCGATGCGACCGAACGCGATTTCACGCGGCTGCGCATCGCCCACGGCGTCGCCGAGGCGGGCGCGGATTTCGCAGGGAGCGACGCCTTTCCTCATGACGTGCTGATGGACCTGAATGGCGGCGTCGGCTTCAGGAAGGGCTGCTATGTCGGCCAGGAGGTGGTGTCGCGCATGCAGCATCGCGGCACGGCGCGCCGCCGGGTCATGATCGCCCGGGGTGACGCCGACCTGCCGGAAAGCGGAACGGCGGTGGAGGCCGGCGGGCGCGTCATCGGCGCGCTCGGCAGCGTCGCCGGCGCTGACGCCATCGCCATCGTCCGCATCGACCGGGTGGGGGACGCGCTGGATGCGGGCCAACCCATCACGGCCGGCGGGGTCGCGCTCACGCTGTCGATTCCCGCATGGGCCGGATACACGCTGCCGCAGGCCGACAGCGTCGACGGGGATTTGGGCGAAAGCTGATGGCCGACACGCTCCTCCCCAGGCCTGTCCCCTCGCCCCGCGCCTGGCAGCGCATGCTTTCCGGGCGCCGGCTCGACCTGCTCGACCCCTCGCCGCTCGATGTCG
>DAOMOI010000096.1:0-7292 GCA_035444225.1 Aquamicrobium sp.
GGCTTGCCGCCGTCGCCGTCGAAATCGGGTAGCGTCCAGCCGGTGCCGGTGCCGGTGTCGGAATTGCCGCCCTGCCGGCCGCCGCGCTCCTGCCGCGCCGGGTTGCGGTCGTCCTCTTCCTTGGCCTTCGCCGCTTCCTCGGCGCGCTTCTGGAGGATCTCGTAGGCGGATTCGCGGTCCACCGTCTCGTCATACTGGCCGGCGACGGGGCTCATGCCCATCACCTTCTTGCGCTCCTCCGGCGTCACCGGGCCCATGCGCGCCGAAGGCGGGCGGATCAGCGTGCGCTCGACCATCGAGGGGATGCCCTTGTCCTCCAGCGTCGAGACCAGCGCCTCGCCGGTGCCGAGCTGGGTGATCGCGGTGGCGCAGTCGAAATCGGGGTTGGGGCGGAAGGTGTCGGCCGCCGTCTTCACCGCCTTCTGCTCGCGCGGCGTATAGGCGCGCAGCGCGTGCTGGATGCGGTTGCCGAGCTGGGCCAGCACCGTCTCCGGCACGTCGAGCGGGTTCTGGGTGACGAAATAGACGCCGACGCCCTTGGAGCGGATCAGCCGCACCACCTGCTCGACGCGCTCGATAAGTGCTTTGGGCGCCTCGTTGAACAGCAGATGCGCCTCGTCGAAGAAGAAGACCAGCTTCGGCTTGGCGGGGTCGCCGACCTCGGGCAGCTCCTCGAACAGCTCGGACAGCAGCCACAGCAGGAAGGTGGCGTAAAGACGCGGGCTGTTCATCAGCTTGTCGGCGGCGAGCACGTTGATCGCGCCGCGTCCGTCGCGGGTGGTGCGCATCAGGTCGGCGATCTTCAGCGCCGGCTCGCCGAAGAAATTGTTGCCGCCCTGCTGCTCCAGCACGAGGAGCTGGCGCTGGATCGCGCCGACCGACTGGCGCGAGACGTTGCCGTAGCGCGCGCCGATCTCCTGCGCCCGCTCGGCCATGTTGGCGAGCATGGATTGCAGGTCCTTCATGTCGAGGAGGAGCAGCCCTTCCTCGTCGGCGATGCGGAAGGCGATGTTGAGCACGCCCTCCTGCGCTTCCGACAGGTTCATCAGCCGCGAGAGCAGCAGCGGCCCCATCTCGGAGACGGTGGCGCGGACGGGATGGCCCTGCTCGCCGAACAGGTCCCAGAAGATGACCGGGAACTCGGCGAATTCGTAAGGATCGAGCTTGATCGCCTCGGCGCGCTTGAGCAGGAAATCCTTGGCCTCGCCCATCATCGAGACGCCGGCGAGGTCGCCCTTGATGTCGGCGCAGAACACCGGCACGCCGGCATTGGAGAAGCCCTCGGCGAGAATCTGGAGCGTCACCGTCTTGCCGGTGCCGGTGGCGCCGGTGACGATGCCGTGGCGGTTGGCGAACTTCAGCAGCAGCTCCTCCGCCTTCTGGTAGCTGTCGTCGGGCTTGCGGCTGGCACCGAGGAAAATGCCGGTCTGCTGCTCATCCCACATGTTCGTCTCCGATCCCTGTCTGAAGCCGGTATAGCCAGCGCAGGCCCCCCTGCCAATCGCCAACCCGTAGCTGTTTCGATTCGGGCCGTTGCCGAATGAACACACGTGGGATGAATCGGCCTCCCGGCGAGGGCGAAGCGCCGATGCCGCATTGCGGGGAGGGACATGCGACCCTATCTTGCCGCCCGGGTGTTGCCTCGCGCCCTGCTGCTTTGGCTGGCGGACACGGGAGAAGACATGGAAGCGGCGATCATCAGCACCGGCATATTCGCGCCGATCGGCCGGTCCCAGTGGCTGGAATCGCCGCGGGCGGGCGCGCCCCTGTCGCCGTCCTATGCCGACCTTCATTTCGAGAAGCTGCGCCAGAACGGCGCGGAAGAGGACGTGAGCGCGCATCCCGGCGCGGCCTGGACCATCGTTCAGCGCGTCGACGACATCGATGCGCGGCGCGCCAACCATCAGGCGCAGGACGACATCGCCGGCGGCGCGTCGGGGCTGGCCATCATCTTTCAGGACGCGCCCAACGCCTTCGGCTACGGCCTGCCGGCGCGACCCGAGGCGCTGGCGGCGGCGCTCCATCACATTCCGCTCGACCAGGTCTATCTGCGCATCGACGCCCACCCGGCGGCGCGCGCCTCGGTGGACTGGCTGATCGAGCTGATGCGCCGTCGCAAGGTCGATCCGGCGCGCATCAGCCTGTCCTTCGGCATCGACCCGGCGGCGATCTTCGCCGGCAGCGGCGCGCTGCGCATGTCGACAAAGGCCCTGCACGCCTCGATGCCGCAATCGCTGGCGCATTTCTTCGCCATGGGCATCCCGGCCGTGCTGCTCGAGGCCGACGGCCGGCTCGTCCACAATGCCGGCGGCACCGAGGCGCAGGAACTCGGCTTCATGCTCGCCTCGGCGGTGTCGCACCTGCGCATGTTCCAGGAGGCGCGCCAGCCGCTGGTCTACGCCGCGCCGCATATCGGCTTCGCGCTCTCGGTCGACCAGAACCAGTTCCTGTCCGTGGCCAAGCTAAGGGCGCTCAGGCGGCTGTGGAAGAAGGTGCAGGAAATCTGCGCCATCCCGCCGGCGCAGGCGCGGGTTCATGCCGAGACCTCGTGGCGGATGCTGAGCGCGCGCGACCTCGAAACCAACATAATGCGCACCTCGCTCGCCGCCTTCGCCGCCGCCGCCGGCGGCGCCGACACGATCAGCGTGCTGCCGCATACGCTGCCTTGCGGCTTGCCGGAAGAGCGGGCGCGGCGGGTCGCCCGCAACGCGCAGCTGGTGCTCGCCGACGAAACGCACCTGTCCTTCCTCAGCAGCCCGATGGCGCCCTCCGAGGACCTGGACATCCTGGCCGCGTCGCTGTGCGAGGCGGCGTGGGAGGAGTTCCGCCAGATCGAGGCCGAGGGCGGCCTGTTCGACAGCCTGATCGCCGGCCATGTCCAGAGTCGCATCGCGCAGGCGCGGGCCCAGCATCTGGGGCGGCTGCGCCAGCACCCGCGCCGCGTCGGCGCGGTGGAGGGCGGTGACGACGTCGCCGTGCTCGCGCCGGATTCGGCGCGCCGCCAATCCGAGCCGGAAGGCGTGGTGTTCTGCGACCGGCTCAGCGCCGTGCCGCTGGACGAGGAGGCGCCGCCGCTGCCGGAGGACTGAGCGGGGCTTCCGGCCCGCTATCTCCGGCCCCCTGTTCTGGCCCCTTGTTCTGGCCCCCTGCTCTGGCACGAGCCATGCATCGTCTTTCCTGTCCGCAGGGGAGATGTGCCGAAAATGAACAGACGCCGCCTGATCGCTTCCGCTCTCGGCCTTGCCGCCGGCGGGGTGGCTGCGCATCACGCCCGGCCGCCGCGCAGCCGCTGGCGGACCTGACCGTGACGGCGGCGATCCGCGGCTCGATCGACGCTTCCGAGTTCGGCGTCTGGCCCGACGCGCTCGACGACCAGAGCCGCGCCTTCCGCCGGATGCTGGAAAAGGCGGCCGAGCGCGACGCGCCGGTGTTCCTGCCGCCGGGCACCTATGCCGTCTCCAACATCCGCCTGCCGCGCAACGTGCGGCTGGCCGGCGTGCCTGGCGCGACCCGCATCGTCTATGGCGGCGACGGCTATCTGTTCGCGGCCGAGGACGCGCTGACGGTCGAGCTTTCCGGCCTCACCTTCGACGGCGCCAACCGGCCGCTCGGCCCCGAGGCGCAGGCGCTGATCGAGATGCGCCGGGTCGGCAGCTTCGTCATGGACCGCTGCGAGGTGGCAGGTAGCGGCGGCTCGGGGCTTGCGCTGGAGCGGGTGTCGGGGCGGATCGAACGAACGACGATCTCGGGCGCGGCCGCCTACGGCCTCTACTGCGTCGAGGCGGGACGGATGCACATCGCCGCCAATCACGTGCGCGACTGCGCCGAGGGCGGCATCCTCGTCCACCGCTGGCGGCAGGGCGCCGACGGCACGCTCGTTACCGGCAACCGCGTCGAGCGCATCGGCGCGAAGAGCGGCGGCACCGGGCAATACGGCAACGGCATCAACATCTTCCGCGCCGGCAACGTCATCGTCTCCAACAACCACATTTCCGATTGCGCCTTCTCGGCCGTGCGCGCCAACAGCGCCGACAACGTGCAGATCCTCGGCAACCAGTGCCTGCGCTCGGGCGAGACGGCGATCTATTCGGAATTCGCCTTCGAGGGCGCGGTGATCGCGTCCAACCTGATCGACGGCGCGGCCAATGGCATCTCGATCGCCAATCTCGACCATGGCGGCCGGCTGGCCGCCTGCACCGGCAACGTCGTGCGCAACCTGATCGACCGCCCGCCTTACGAGCCCTACGCGCCGGACGTGACAGCCGCCTTCGGCATCGGCATCTCGGCGGAAGCCGATGCGGCGCTGACAGGCAACATCGTCGAAGGCGCGCCGCGCCACGGCTTCCTGATCGGCTGGGGGCCGTTCCTGCGCAACGTGGCTGCGACCGGCAATGTCGTGCGCGGCGCGCGCGAGGGCTTCGCCGTCTCGGTGGTGGAAGGGGCGGGCTCGGTGATGATCGCCGACAACGTCATCGACGGGGCGGAGCGCGCCATCGTCGGTTATCGCTGGCTCGACGCCGCGACCGGGGAACTGGCCGAGGGCAAGGGCGGCAGCTTCCGCCACCTGCGGATCGAGAAGAACCTCGTCAGTTGACGAGGGAACCGGCGGGCCTGAGCGCGCCGACCTCGATGCCGTTCCAGTTGCGCAGCACCGGCCGGGCCAGCGCGCCGAGCGTCGCCGCCAGGGGCGGATCGCCGGCAAGCAGCTTTTCGAGAACGGCGGCGACGATGACCTCGGCGGCGCGGGCCGCGCCATCGTCGCATTTCACCGCGATGCCGAGGCCAAGCTCCGGCACCGCGCCGCAATAGACGCCTTCGGCCCCGACCTTGACCATGATGCGCCCGCCGGCGGCGCGCATCAGCCGCGTGTCGAGCCGGTCCGTGCCGGCGACGAGGAAGGGTTCGGCCATGCAGGCGTCGAGGAGCCGCCGTGCCGCCTGCGCACGGAGGGGCTCAAGGTCGGTTCCGGTCGCCATGCGGGCGAAGCCGTGGGCGAGGCTTTGCAGCGGCACCGCATAGGTCGGGATCGAGCAGCCGTCCGTGCCGCAGGAATCGACGGCGTGGGCCGCGCCGGTCACCGCCTCCATCGCCTCGCGCACCGCTTCCTGCGCCGCATGGCCGGCGTGGACATAACCGCGATGGTCGATGCCGAGATGGCGGCAGGTGCAGAGGAAGCCGGAATGCTTGCCGGAGCAGTTGTTGTGGAGCGGCGAGGGGGCCTTGGCCCCGGCGGAGGCGAGATCGAGCGCGGCCTGCTGCCGCGTCGGCCAATGCGCGCCGCATTCGAGCGCGGATTCGTCGAGGCCGGCCTTTGCCAGCATGGCGGCGGCAAGCGCGGCATGCTCGGCCTCGCCCGAATGGGAGGCGCAGGCGAGCGCAAGCTCGCGCTGGCCGAAGCCATAGGCGCCGGCCGCACCCGATTCGACCAGCGGCAGCGCCTGAATCGCCTTCACCGCCGAGCGCGGAAAGACCGGGCGCGCGACATCGCCGACGGCGAGGACGGCCGCGCCGTCGCCGTCCACCACCGCGACCGCGCCGCGATGGCGGCTTTCGACGGTGTCGCCGCGCCGCACCTCAACCAGAACCGGGTTCGCCATGCAGGGCTTTCCCGTGCCGGGACGCCTACTTGATCCGCTCGAGGATCGAGACGTAGTTGGCGACGGCGGCCCCGCCCATGTTGAAGATACCGCCGAGCTTGGCATTTTCGACCTGGATGCCGCCGGCCTCGCCGGTCAGCTGCATGGCCGACAGCACGTGCATGGAGACGCCGGTGGCGCCGATGGGGTGGCCCTTGGCCTTAAGCCCGCCCGAGGGGTTGACCGGCAGGCGGCCGCCCTTCTCGGTCTGGCCTTCGAGCGCGACCTTGGCGCCCTGGCCGCGCTTGGCCAGCCCCATGGCCTCGTACTCGATCAGCTCGGCGATGGTGAAGCAGTCATGCGTCTCGACGAAGGAGAGGTCGTCGAGCGAGACGCCCGCGTTCTTCAGCGCGCGGCCCCATGCCTCCTCGCAGCCCTCGAACAGCAGGATGTCGCGCTTCGACATCGGCAGGAAGTCCTGCACGTGCTCGTTGGCGCGGAAGGCCACGGCCCGGCGCATGGACAGCGCGGTGGTGGCGTCGGCCAGCACCAGCGCCGCCGCGCCGTCGGAGACCAGCGAGCAGTCGGTGCGCTTCAGCGGGCCGGCGACGAAGGGGTTCTTCTCGCTCTCGTTGCGGCAGAAATCGTAGCCGAAATCCTTGCGCATCTGGGCATAGGGATTCTCGACGCCGTTGCGATGATTCTTGGCGGCGATGTAGGCGAGCGCGTCCGACTGGTCGCCGTGGCGCTGGAAGTAGCCGGCGGCGATCTTGCCGAAGACGCCGGCGAAGCCGGCCGGCGTGTCGCCGTCCTCGGGCAGGTAGGAGGCGCGCAGGAGATTTTCGCCGACCTGCGGGCCGGGCGTCGTCGTCATCTGCTCGACGCCGACGACGAGCACCATGCGCGCGGCGCGCGAATCGAGCGCGCGGATGCCCTGGCGCACGGCGGCCGAGCCGGTGGCGCAGGCGTTCTCCACCCGCGTCGCCGGCTTGAAGCGCAGGCGGTCGTCGGCCTGGAGCACGAGGCTGGCGGTGAAGTCCTGCGCCGAGAAGCCGGCGTTGAAATGGCCGAGCACGATCTCGTCGACATCGTCGGGGCCGATGCCGGCATGTTCCAGCGCCTCGTTGGCCACCTTGACGATCAGGCTCTCGACGGTCTCGCCCGCCAGCTTTCCAAACGGCGAATGCGCCCATCCAACGATGCAAGCGGTCATCGGTCTCTCTCCCTCGGCTCGAGAATATGCGGCCCGCGCCATCGCGCGGCGTCTGTTCAACTATGAACTTGTTGTGCGGCGCAGTAAAGGCCAATGGCCCGGCCCTTTGCGGCGGCGCATTGCGAACTGGCGGCGGTCGGGCCTTTAGGCTAGACCGGAGGCCCCCTTCGGAGAATGCGAATGAAACAGAACCAGCTTTATATCCTCGTCGGCGCGCTGATCGTGGTCGTGATCGGCCTCGGCGTCTATGTCTGGCGCGAGCAGTCGAAGCCGTCCGGCGTCGAGATCAGGCTCGACGAATCCGGCATCTCGATCCAGGAGAACTGAGGCGTCGGGGCATCGCCGAAACTTTCTGTCTTTTCCCGATCTTCCACCCTTGCGGGCATAGCGGCCGGGCGCTATAAGCCCGGCCTGTCGGTCGCGGAGTGTAGCGCAGCCTGGTAGCGCACCTCGTTCGGGACGAGGGGGTCGCAGGTTCAAATCCTGCCACTCCGACCAACAAT
>DAOMOI010000097.1:0-451 GCA_035444225.1 Aquamicrobium sp.
GAGATCGGAAAAATGCAGGCGCGAGGAGAAATCGTGGTCGCGCTCCATCGCCGTGCCCTCGCCGGCGAGCGCGCTGACGGAGCGCGAAAAGCGCGTCGCCATATATTGCCCGACGAAGCCGTGCGAGGTGGCGAGCACCAGCCCGCCCATGCCGGCGGAGGCGCCGGCCCCGGCCGAGTTGGTGACGCCGGCGACGGCGAGCGCGGCTTCCTCCATGGCCAGCGCGTCGTCGCGCAGGCGCTCGGGCGAAATCTCGGCTCCGTCGAAAAGGTCGAGATCGACGATGTCGCTTGCAAGGAGCGCGGGGTCGGCGAGGCGCTGGTGCGGGTCTTCGGGCGAAACCCTGGCCATGCTCACCGCCCGCTCGGCGAGCGCGGCGGCGTCCGATGCGGCGTTGGCCGACACGCTCGCCACGCGGCGGCCGACGAAGACGCGCAGCGAAACGTCGTCG
>DAOMOI010000097.1:527-7204 GCA_035444225.1 Aquamicrobium sp.
GCGCCGGCGCGCCGGGCGGCCTCGACCAGCCGCGCGACGAGGTCGGCAAGGCTTGCTGAATCGAATGGTTGGGTCATTGAGGCTGGATCATGGAGCGGATCGGTCCTTCCGGGGCGGCCATCTCCATCTATGACCCCGGCGGCGGCGATGCAATGCGCAAAGTCCCCTTGGGGCCGGTCGCTCCCGCCGCCCCGTATGCGCGCCCCTTGCCGTCAGGCCAGCGGCTCGAACGTGCGCCGGCGCGCAGGCGTTGCGTCCTTGGCGGCCGGGCGCGGCCGCCGCGTCGGACGGCGGCCGGGCTTTTCTTCCGCCCGCAGGCTTTCGCCCTCGTCGCGCGGCATGACGCCCCACGGCGTCCACAGCGCGACCTTGCGGACCGGACGCGGCGTTATGACAATCTCTCGTCTCATGACCTTCATCTCCCGCACCTTCCCTATTAACGAAGGTAAATGTGGCGGGTTCCGGTCACGGAGATTAAAGTTCGGTAATGGAAGGGGAGCGACCCTCATCCGCGCGGGCGGCGACGGCGGCGTCGATCGCCCGCTTCACCTCGTCGCGGAACGGCGCGGTCTCGGCCAGCACGCGGTCGATCTTGAGGAAGTCGAGGACGCCGAAGCGCGCCACCGGCGGGCGCAGCAGGATGTGCGGCCGGCTCTGGCGCAGCTTCAGCGCGATGATCGCCTCCATCATGATCTGGCTGGCGCCGACCAGAAGCTCGACGGAGGAGGGGCGGGTCTTCGCCGTCTCGACCGGGCCGCCGACGACGTCGATGGCGATGACGATGTCGGCCGCGCCGTCGAGCAGATCGAACGGCACCGGATTGGCGATGCCGCCGTCGATCAGCAGCCGGCCCTCGTGGCCGACCGGGCGGAACAGCGCGGGAAGCGCCGCCGAAGCGGAAAGCGCCAGCGCGAGGTCGCCGCTGGAAAACACCTTCTGCGAATGGGCGTAGAAGTCGGTCGCGGTGACCTGAAGCGGGATCGAAAGGTCCTCGAAGCTGGCGGGAACGGCCGCCGGCAGGAACGCGCGCAGGATGCGGCCGATGTCGAACTGGCCGAGCCGGACGCCGCCGGCCACCATCGAGCCTGCGCTGCGCGGGCCGTTGCGCCACATGCGGAGCACCGCCCCGCCCGGGCTGGACAGCGCCGCCCGCGCATGGTCCTCGATGTCGCGGCCGCTCATGCCGGCGGCCAGCCCCGCGCCCATCAGCGCGCCGATGGAGGAGCCGGCGATCGCCACCGGCCGGATGCCGAGCTCGTCCAGCGCCCGGATGACCTGGATATGCGCCAGCCCGCGCGCGCCGCCGCCGCCGAGGGCCAGCGCGAAGGTCGGGCCGGCGGGAGTGTCCCGCCCGCTCACGGCCGCGTCAGCCGCCGCTGCCTTCGGCCGCGTCTTCCTGCTCGGGGCCGATGACCAGCACGGCCGGCTCGGTCGTCAGCAGCCGCGCCGCCGCCGCCTTGACCTCGTCGAGCGTCACCGCCTCGATCAGCGCTGCGCGGCGGTCGATATAGTCGATGCCGCGCTTGTCCTTCTGCAATTCGAGCAGCGTGCGCGCGACGGCGGTGGAGGAGTCGAGATTGTTGATCGGGTAGGCGCCGATCAGATAGGTCTTGGCCTTGTCCAGCTCCGCCTCGGTGACGCCGTTCTCGGCGACGCCGCGCACCACGTCGCGGATGAGCTGCAGCGTCTCCTGCGCGCGGTCGGCGCGGGTCGAGGTGCCGATGACCAGCATGTCGGCATGGTCGCCGGTGACGAGCCCGGAGCCGACGCCGTAGGCGAGCCCGCGCTTCTCGCGCACCTCGTCGAACAGGCGCGAGGAGAAGGTGCCGCCGCCGAGCACATGGTTCATCAGGAAGGCGGCGAAGAAGGCCGGGTCCTCGCGCTCGATGCCGGGATAGACGAGCTGGAGCGACGCCTGCGGCAGCGCGTAGACCTGGTTGACGCGCTGGTCGAGGTGGAGCTGCGCCTTGCCGACCGGCTCCAGCGTGGGCTCCGCCGGCAGGCCGCCGAAGACGCGGTCGAGCTCGGCCTTCAGCGTCTCGGCGTCGATGGCGCCGACCACGGCGATGTTGAGGTTGGAACGGGCGAAGGTGCGGTCGTGCAGCGCGTGCAGGTCGTCCGCCGTCAGCGCGGCGAGCGTCTCGGCCGTGCCCTCGGCGCGGCGGGCATAGGGGTGGTCGCCATAGAGCGCGCGCGCGAAGGCGTCGCGGCCCTGCACGTTGGGGTCGCGCATGTCGCGCTGGATGCCCGTGGCGATCTGGGCGCGGATGCGCTCGACCGGCTCGGCGTCGAAGCGCGGCTCGGTGACGGCGAGGCGCAGCAGGTCGAAGGCCGCCTCGCGGCTTTCGGCCAGCATCCGCATCGAGCCGTAGACCGCGTCGCGCCTGGCGTCGAAGCCCATCTCGGCGCCGACATCGTCGAGCCGCTCCTGGAAAGCGTCGGCGTCGAGATCGCCCGCGCCCTCGTCGAACAGGCCGGCCATCAGGTTGGAAAGCCCCTCCTTGCCCGCGGGGTCCTGCACGGTGCCGCCGCTGAAGGCGAAATGCACGGTGACGATGGGAACGGTGTAGTCCTCGACCAGCCATGCGGTGATGCCGCCTTCCGAGGTGACCTCCTGTATCGCCATTTCGGCGCGCGCCGGGGCGAGCGCGGGGAAGGTGAGGAAAAAGAGGGCGAGCAGGAGGGTCGCCAGCGCGCCAGTGAAGCGATGGGCTTTTTCCAGGTTTCTGGCCTTTTCCAGGTTTCTCATGGCGGGTCTCACTCCTGCGGCAGCAGATAGGCGGCGACGGCGCGGCGCTCGTCGAGCCAGCGCGTGGCGGCGGCCTTCACGTCCTCGGCCTTCACGGCGCGGATAC
This sequence comes from Aquamicrobium sp., assembly GCA_035444225.1. Lineage (GTDB taxonomy): Bacteria > Pseudomonadota > Alphaproteobacteria > Rhizobiales > Rhizobiaceae > Aerobium. The sequence continues at coordinate 3,383 of DAOMOI010000097.1, forward strand.
GGTCGGGCCAGTTCGCGATGTCCTCGACCGTGCCGCCGGTGGTCAGCGTCGAGCCGTAGATGCGGGCCATGCCGTCCTGCTCGTCGCGGGCGAAGATCATCGAGCGCACGAAGCGCTTCTTGGCCTTCTCGACCTCTTCCTCGGTGACGCCGTCAGCCGCGATCTTCGCGACCTCGGCGTCGATGGCCTTCTCCACGTCCTCGATGGTGGCGTCGCCGCGCGGCGAGCCGAGGACCATGAACATGGTGTCGTCGAGCGCGGTGCCCTGATAATAGGCCATGGCCGACGAGGCGATGCCCTGTTTCACCACCAGTTCCTGATAGAGCCGCGAGCGCACGCCGCCGCCCAGCACCTCGGAAAGAATGTCGAGCGCCTCGGCGGCGCCCGGCTCGGCCGTGGTGTAGGAGGGAACCAGCCAGCGCTTGGAGAAGTTCGGCACGCCGACGCGCGCGTCGTTCAGCGTCACGGTGCGGCGCGTGTTCTGCTCGGGCTCGGTCGGGCGCAGGCGCGGCGGCAGCTCCGGCCCGCGCGCGACCTTGCCGTAGGTTTCCTCGGCCAGCTCGCGCACGGCGGCCGGCTCGACGTCGCCGGCGATGACGAGCACGGCGTTGTTGGGCGCGTAATGGCGGCGGTAGAACTCGATGGCGTCGTCGCGGTTCAGCTTCTCGATCTCGTGCATCCAGCCGATGACGGGAAAGCGGTAGGGGTGGTTCTGGTAGAGCGTGGCGTTGACCTCTTCCGACAGCAGCGAGCGCGGCTCGTTCTCGACGCGGGAATTGCGCTCCTCGATCACCACGTCGCGCTCGGGCGCGATCACCTCGTCGGTGAGGATGAGATTGGTCATCCGGTCGGCTTCCATCGCCATCATCTCGGGCAGAAGATCGGGCGCGACCTGCTGGTAATAGGCGGTGTAGTCGTAGGAGGTGAAGGCGTTCTCGCGCCCGCCGACCTCGGCGATGCGGGCGGAGAACACGCCGGGGCCGTATTTTTCCGTGCCCTTGAACATCAGGTGCTCGAGGAAATGGGCGATGCCCGACTTGCCCGGCTCTTCGTCCGCCGAACCGACCTTGTACCACACCATGTGGGTGACGACGGGCGCGCGATGGTCGGGGATGACGACGACCTCAAGCCCGTTGTCGAGGGTGAAGTTCTCGATCTGCGGCGCCTCCTGCTCGGCAAAGGCGGCCGGCGCTAAAAGCGCGAGGCCGGCAGCGAGCGCGCAGCACAGGCTGAAACGGCGAATCAGGTCCATCGGCAAATCCTTCTTCTCTCGCGCGACAAATAGAGCGCCATGCCTGTTACGCAAGGATGGCCGAATTCAGGTGCGGGCGCAGAAAGTCACGCTGGTGTCGCCCCAGTCGCGCCTTTCGAGGAGCGAGAGCCCCTCGACCGGGCGGAACGGCGAGGCGGCCGCTTCCTCGACGACGACCAGCGCCTCGTCCGTGAGCCAGCCGCCGGCCAGCGCCGACCGCAGCGCCTGCTCGGCCAGCCCCTTGCCGTAGGGCGGGTCGGCGAAGACGAGGTTGAACGGCGCGATGGTGCCGGCCTCGCCCAGCCTCGTGGCGTCGCGGCGGAAGATCTTGGCGCGGCCCTGAAGGCCAAACTCCTCGATATTGGTGCGGATCAAGCCGCGCCCCTCGGCCGAGTCCTCGATGAACAGGCATTGCGCGGCGCCGCGCGACAGCGCTTCCAGCCCGAGCGCGCCGGTGCCGGAGAACAGGTCGAGCACGCGCGCGCCCTCCAGCCGCTCCGGCCAGTTATGGGCGATGACGTTGAACACCGCCTCGCGGGCGCGGTCGCTGGTCGGGCGGATCGCCTCGGAGCGCGGCGCGGCCAGCGGCCGGCCGCGCAGCGTGCCGCCGACGATGCGCATCAGCCCTCGCCGCGCGGCTTGCGCGGGCCGGAGGCTCCGGGCTTGCGGCCCGCAGGCCTGCCGCCGGGTTTGCCGCCCGGCTTACCCCCACCAGGTTTGCTGAAGCCCTTGCCGGCATAGCGACGGCCTTCGCCGCGTTCCGCCAGCGCCGCCTTCTTCTTCTCGCCCACCGGCTTGGCGCCTGGCGCCATCCACACATTGGCCGTGCGCGAGCGCGGCTTCTCCTCGGGTCGCTCGTCGCGGGAACCGGGCTTGCCGAAGCCGCCGGGCTTGCCGCCCGGCTTCGGCCCGAACTTGCCCGTCTGTTTCCCATGGGCCGGCTTTCCATAGGCAGGCTTCTTCGTGTCGAGCCGGCCGAGCGCGTCCTCGCGCTTCGCCTCGCGGCGATCCTCGCCGCGCCGTTCCGAGTGGGGGCCGGGACGGGGCCGGGGCTTGTCCGCCTTGTCTTCCTTGTTGGAGAAGGCGTTGAGGACGGGGGCGTCGAAATTCGCGCCGGATTCCGTGATCAGCCGCTCGCCGAGCTGCTCGCGCAGGTACTTGCCCTTGATCTCGCGCAGCTCGCCCTCGGGCAGGTCGCCGAGCTGGAACGGCCCGTAGGACACGCGGATCAGCCGCGTCACGTCGAGGCCGAGCGCGCCGAGGATGTTCCTGACCTCGCGGTTCTTGCCTTCGCGCAGGCCGAGCGTCAGCCAGGCGTTGGAGCCCTGCTCGCGGTCGAGCGTGGCTTCGACCGCGCCGTAGAACACGCCGTCGACGGCGATGCCCTCCTTCAGCCCTTCCAGCGCCTCGGGCTCGACCTTGCCGTGGACGCGCACGCGATAGCGGCGCAGCCAGCCGGTCGCCGGCAGCTCCAGCATCCGCGACAGGCCGCCATCGTTGGTCAGAAGCAGCAGCCCCTCGGTGTTGATGTCGAGCCGGCCGATGGTCATCAGCCGCGGCAGGTTGCCGGGCAGCACGTCGAACACGGTCTTGCGGCCTTCGGGGTCGCGGCTCGTCGTCACCACGCCGGCCGGCTTGTGGAACAGGAACAGCCGCGTGCGCTCGATCGCGGGGATCGGCTTGCCGTCGATCTCGATGCGGTCGGTGGCGCCGACATTGATCGCCGGCGTGTCGAGAACCTTGCCGTTCAGCGTGATGCGGCCGGCGGCGATCATGTCCTCGGCGTCGCGGCGCGAGGCGACGCCGGCGCGCGCCAGCCGGCGCGCGATGCGCTCGCCACCGCTGTCGTCGGTGGTCGGGGCCGGCGCGTCCTCGCGTTCGCGCCGGGGCGCGTCGCGGTGCGGGCGGGGCCGGCTGTCATCCTTGCGTCCGGCGAAAGCCGGCTTGTCGCCTTCGCGCCGGCGGAACGGCTTCCTGTCGCCGTCGCCCTCGCGCGGCTTGCGCGGGCCGTCGAAGCGCGGCTTGTCGCCATCGCGCGGCGTATAGGGCTTGCGCGGCCGGCGCTCGTCGCTTGTGGCTTCGGCCGCCGCCTCGCGGCGCTCCCATTTGCCGGGGCGCGGCTTCGCCGGCTTGCCGTCCTCGCCCTTGGCGAAGGCGCGCTTCATGCCGTCCTGGCGCTGGAAGGGCTTTTTCGCCTCGCCGGCATCTTCGCGCGGCTTGCGCGGGCCGTCGCCGTCGCGGGGCGCATAGGGTTTGCGCGGGCGACGCTCCTCGCCGGCGGCCTCGGTCCGCTCGCGGGGCTTCCATTTGCCGGCGCCGGGCTTGGCCGGGCGCGGCTTGCCGCCGTCGCCGGCGCCGCCCTTGCCGCCCGTACCGCCGCGGGCAGGCTTTTTTCTGTCGTCGTTCATATGGCGCTCGCCTTTCCGCGCGGGTAACTATCAGAGCCTTTATGGCCTTGCGAGTGAAATGTCATCGGCGGCGGACGCATGAAACCATCCCCCTTCATGGAGGCGGCCTTTGCCGAGGCCGAAGCCGCGGCGCGGCGAGGCGAGGTGCCGATCGGCGCAGTC
>DAOMOI010000098.1:0-7124 GCA_035444225.1 Aquamicrobium sp.
GAGCGCGCCTGATGTCCGGCGGCGGGAGGAGCCGCTGTCATGCGAATGCCAATGCAGGATCAACGGAGGAGGAAAGAAAATGAATCTGCTGAAGACACTGACGGCCGCGGCCGCAACCCTCGCAATGCTGGGCTTCGCCCCGGCGCAGGCACAGACCTACAAGGACGAGTACCGCGTTTCCACGGTCGTGGGCGCTCCGATGCCGTGGGGTCTCGCTGCCGAGCGCTGGGGCGAGCTGGTGGGGGAGCGCACCGACGGCCGCATCAAGATGCAGGTCTATCCGGGCGTGCAGCTGGTGCAGGGCGACCAGACCCGCGAATTCACCGCGATCCGCCGCGGCGTGATCGACATGGCGGTCGGCTCGACCATCAACTGGTCGCCGCAGATCCCGCAGCTCAACCTGTTTTCCTTGCCCTTCCTGATGCCCGACTACGCCGCTATCGACGCGCTGGTGAAGGGCCCCGTCGGCGAGCGGATCTTCGAGCTGATCCAGGAGAACGGCGTCGTGCCGCTGGCCTGGGCCGAGAACGGCTTCCGCGAGGTGACCAATTCGCGCAAGGAGATTCGCACGCCGGCCGACATGCAGGGCCTGAAGATGCGCGTCGTCGGCTCGCCGATCTTCAACGACATCTATAGCGCGCTGGGCGCCAACCCGACACAGATGAGCTGGGCCGACGCCCAGCCGGCGCTGACCACCGGCGCGGTCGACGGGCAGGAAAATCCGCTCACGATCTATTCCGTGCTCAACATGCACGAGGTCGGGCAGTCCCATGTGACGCTGTGGCGCTATCTCGCCGATCCGCTGATCTTCGTCGTCAACCAGGAGGTCTGGGACAGCTTCAGCCCCGAGGATCAGGAGATCGTGCGCCAGTCGGCCGTCGATGCGGGCGCCTACGGCGTCGAGATCGCGCGCAAGGGGCTGACCGAGGACGATGAAAGCCTGATTGAGGAGATCGAGGCGAAGGGCGTGACCATCACGCGGCTCACCGACGAGGAGCGCGCCGCCTTCGCCGAGGCCACGCGACCGGTCTACGACGCCTGGCGCGAGCGCATCGGCGACGACCTGGTGACGCTGGCGGAAGAATCCATCGCCAAGCGCTGACATCGACGACGGAAGGCCCCGCGCCCGTGGCGGCGCGGGGTCTCCGACGAGGCATCTCCGGGGACATCGCCGATGACCGACACCACCGACATTCCCACCGATGACGGGCCGCCCAACGACACCGGAACCGCGCATACGAGGGTTCCGGTCGCGGTCGAGGACGCGCTGGGCGCGGCGGCCATGGCGGCCATCTGCCTGATTTCCATGGGCAATGTGGTGGTGCGCTACGCCACCAACTACTCCTTCGCCTTCACCGAGGAGTTCTCCGTCTTCCTGCTCGCCTTCATGACGTTCGTGGGCGCGTCCGCGGCCTTCGCCGGCAATGAGCACATCCGCATCACCTTTCTTCTCAACCGTGTGCCGCCTGGGCTGCGCTGGGTCTGCGAGCTCGTCACGCTCGCGGCGACCACGCTGATGTTCTCGCTGATCCTCTGGTACGGGGCGGCCGTCAGCTACGAGGAATGGTACTGGGGCGAGACGTCGCCGGGGCTCGGCTATCCCACCTGGATCTACACGATGTGGCTGCCGATCCTGTCGCTGGCGATCCTGATGCGCGTCTTCGGCCGCGCATGGGCGACGCTGCGCCCCTCGCGGCGCTGGCGCGGGGAGTAGACGATGGAAGCCAACCTCGCCCTGCTCCTGACCTTCGTGGTGCTGATGCTGATCGGCACGCCGATCGCGGTCGCGCTCGGCCTCGGCGGCGCGGTCGGCATCGCCATCGGCCTCGATCTCGTCTCGCTCAACATGATCGGCCCCAACACCTATGCGGCCGTGGCCAAATATCCGCTGATCGCCATCCCGCTGTTCATCCTCACCGGCATGGTGTTCGAGCGCGGGGGCGTCGCCGCCCGCCTGGTCGGCTTCGCGCAGGCGCTGATCGGCCCGCGCAAGGGCGGTCTGGCACTGGTCGCCATCCTCGTATGCATGATCATGGGCGGCATGTCCGGCTCCGGCCCGGCCGATGCCGCGGCGGTGATGACGGTGATGCTGCCGTCGATGGTCAAGGCCGGCTATCCGCGCGCCTTCACCTCTTCCATCGTCGCCGCGACCGCCTCGACCGCCATCCTTATCCCGCCCTCGGTGGCGATGATCATCTATTCGGTGATCGTGCCGGGCATGGACCTGCGCGCCCTGTTCGCCGCCGGCCTGGTGCCCGGCCTGATGGTGGGCGCGGCCATTGCCGTGCCGGCGGTGCTGCTCAGCCGCCGCCACGGCTTCGGCGCCGGCGAAAGCGAGGAGCGGCCGCCCCTGTGGCCCGCGTTCCGCGAAGCGCTGCCGGGCCTGATGGCCCCGGTCATCATCCTCGGCGGCCTGCGCTCCGGCCTGTTCACGCCGACCGAGACGGCCGTGGTCGCCGTGTTCTACGGCCTGTTCGTCGGCGTCGTCATGTACCGCACCATGGGCCTGCGCGAGATCTACCAGACCCTCGTGGACGCCTCGAAGATCTCGGGCGTGGTCATGATCATCATTTCGCTCGCCGCGCTCTTCGCATGGGCGGGCTCCACCATGGGCGCATTCCGCGCCACCGCCGACCTGCTGCTGTCGGTCACGAGCAACGAATGGATCATCCTGCTTTTGGTGATCGTGCTGCTTCTGCTCGGCGGCATGGTGCTCGACGGGGTCTCGCTCTACCTGATCACCGTGCCGCTGCTGATGCCCATCGTGCACGCATTCGGCTGGTCGTCGGTGTGGTTCGGCGTGATCATGGCCATGGCGGTCGCCATCGGGCAGGTGACGCCGCCCGTCGCGGTGAATCTCATGGTCACGTCGAAGATCGCAGACGTTCCCATAGAGAGAACCTTCCGCTGGGTCGGCTGGCTGGTGCTGGCCATGGTGGTCGCGATGGTGCTCAACGTGCTCTTTCCCGAGCTTTCGCTCTGGCTCCCGCGGGTCCTCGGCTACCGCATAACCTAGGAAAAATATCGACATGTCCAACGAGATGACTGGGGGCGAGGCGCTCGCGCGCATGCTGCTCGCCCATGGCGCGGGGCCGATCTTCGGCATGGGCGGTTTTCAGCTGCTGCCCTTCTACGACGCCGCGCGGCGGCTGGGCCTGAAGCACAACCTGATCAATGACGAACGCTGCGGCGTCTTCGCCGCCGACGCCTATGCCAAGGTCTCGGGCCGGGTCGGTCTGGTGGACGCCACGCTCGGCCCCGGCGCGACCAATCTCGTCACCGGGCTGGTCGAGGCGCTGAATGCTGGGTCGCCGCTCGTCGCCATCGTAGGCGACACCCATCGCGACCACGCCTGGAAGAACATGACGCAGGAGACGCGCCAGGCCGAGATGCTGCGCCCCGCCGCCAAGGAGGTGATCCGCGTCGAGATGATCCGGCGCATCCCCGAGCTGATGCGCCGCGCCTTCACCGTGGCGACCACCGGCAGGCCGGGCCCGGTCGTGCTCGTCGTGCCGGAGGATGTCAGTCACGGCACGCACGGCTTCGACGACGGCGAATTCACCGCCGACCCACGCTATCAGGCCGCCCCCGCCTTGCGCGCGCGGCCCGACGCCGAGGGGCTGGCGCAGGCCGCCGCCCTGCTCGCATCCGCGGAGCGGCCGCTGATCCTCGCCGGCGGCGGGGTGCACATCTCGCAGGCGGCGGACGAGCTGCTGAAATTTGCCGAGGCGCAGCGCATCCCCGTCGCCCACACGATGAGCGGCAAGGGCGCGATCCCCTGCACCAGCCCGCTTTCGGCCGGCCTGTTCGGGCGCTACGACCGCATCGCCAACGGGCTGATCGCCGAGAGCGACTGCCTTCTGGTCGTCGGCTGCAAGCTCGGCGAGATTGCCACCAAGCGCTACACCGTGCCGGAGGCGGGTAAGACGCTGATCCATCTCGACTGCGTGGCCGAGGAGATCGGCCGCACCTATCGCCCGACCCTGCCCCTGTGGGGTGACGCGCGCGAGGGGCTGCGCGATCTGGGGGCCGCGCTCGCGGACAAGGCGGCGCCCGCCGCGCGAAAGGACTGGTGCGAAGGCGTCGTGCGGCGCATGGACGCCTGGTACGAAACCGCGCGCGCGCGGCTGGAGAGCGAGGAGGTGCCGGTCAATATGGGCCGCCTGATGGGCGCGCTCAACACGGTCCTGCCCGACGACGCGATCCTGATCGCCGATGGCGGCTTCGCCGCGCACTGGGGTGGGCTGCTCTATGACAGCCGCCGCGCCGGCCGCGGCTTCGTGCCGGATCGCGGCTTCGCCTCGATCGGCTACGGCCTGCCGGGGGCGATCGGCGCGCGTCTCGCCGCCCCGGACCGCGCCGTCGTGGCGCTGACCGGCGACGGCGGCTTCAACATGGTGCTGGGCGAGCTGGAGACCGCGCGCCGCATGGGCCTTTCGCTCGTCGTCGTCGTCGTCAACAACGCCGCGTCCGGCTACGTCAAGGCGTTGCAGCACCTGATGTACGGGGAAGGCGCCTACCAGTCCTCCGACCTGGCCGAGACCGATTATGCGGCGGCGGCACGCGCGCTCGGCTGCAACGGCATCCGCGTCGAGGTCCCGGGCGAGTTGGAGGCGGCGCTGCGCGCGGCGCTGGCCGCCGAGGGGCCGAGCGTGCTCGACGTGGTCGTCACGCGCGATCCGGGCAAGATGCTGCCCGCCGCCGACAGCCGCGCGGTGCAGGTGAAGAAGGGCGACCGGATTGCCTGAGCCCTCCGTAGCCGGTCCGTTATCCATGCCCGTGCTCGCCGACAGCATCACGAAGATCGGCCCCGAAGCGGCGGGTTGCGTCTTGGTCAGCGGTTCGCATGGCGGCGTCTATCCGGCCTGGCTCGCGCTGAAGGGCGGCTGCCGCGCCGTGATCCTGCATGATGCGGGGCAGGGGCTCGACCGGGCGGGCACCGCGGGCATACGCTGGGCGGAGCGGTTCGGCCTCGCCGCCGCGGCGGTGGACCACACGAGCGCGCCGATCGGGCAGGCGGCATCCATGCTCGCTCGCGGCCGGATTTCGGAAGCGAACGTCCATGCCCGCGCGCTCGGCGTCGCCGCCGGCATGGACTGCGCGCAGGCCGCCCGTCTGCTCGCGCTCGCCGGCCAGCCGTCCTCGACCGCGCCCGACATGCGCGAGGCGCGAGAGGTCCTGTTCCCGACGGGTGCGAAGCGACGGCTGGTGCTGATCGATTCCGCCTCACTGGTACAGCCGGAAGATGCTGGACAGGTGGTCGTCACCGGCTCGCACGGCGCGCTGTTCGGCAGCGACCCGATGAATGCGCTGCGCGTCGAGGCCGCGCTTGCGCTGTTCAACGATGCCGGCGGCGCCGCGACCACGCGCCTGCCGGTGCTTGAGCGGCGCGGGATCGCCGCTGCCACGGTTGCGGCCTCCTCCGCCCGTATCGGCGAGGCGCGTTCGACGTGGCGCGACGGTGCGCTTTCGGCCTGCAACGCCGCCGCGCGCCGCCACGGCCTTCACGAAGGCATGCCCGCGCGCGACGCCGTTTCCCGGATGCTGGAAGCCGATTGATCTCTCGTCGAGCCACCGGGCAGGCGGCATCATCGCCTCCGGGGCCGTCGCTCGCTTCCTCTCAATTCAAGACTGCACGCAGCTCCGACTGAAGCCTGCGCAGCGCCTCGAGATAAAGCGGCACCAGTTCCTCCACGCCGACCTGTGTTGCCGGCACGCCGACATTGATGGCTCCGACCACCGCCCCGCGCGCGCTGAACAGAGGCATGGCTATGGAGCGCAGGCCGAGCTCGACCTCCTGGTCGATCAGCGCGTAGCCCTGATCCTTCACCCGGCCGAGCTCGGCCAGTATCGCGTCGGGATCGGTCAGCGTGTGCGGCGTCCGCGCCGGCAGCAGCGCGGCGGTGAGGATCGCGCGGGCCTCGCCTTCGGGCAGGGCGGCAAGCAGCACCCGTCCCATCGAGGTGCAATAGGCCGGCAGCCGCGAACCCGGCATCAGCGCGATGGACATCACCTTCTTCTGCGCCGCGCGCGCCACATAGACGATGTCGGCGCCGTCGAGGATGGAAACCGAGGAGCTTTCGCCGAGCGCATCCGAAAGCGCGTCGAGCAGCGGCTGCACCAGATGCGGCAGCGGCATGGTGGCGAGGCAGGCGGTGCCGAGCCGCAGCACGCGCGGCGTCAGTGTGAAGAACTTGCCGTCATAGTCGGCATAGCCGTGATAGGCGAGCGTCAGCAGGCAGCGCCGCGCCGTCGCCCGGTCGAGCCCGGAGGCGGCCGACACGTCCGAGATCGACTGTCGCGGCCGCTCGGCAGTGAAGGTCTCGATCACCGCCAGCCCCTTGGCAAGCCCGCCCATGATGTCGCGCTCCAGTATGGCCATGCGGATGCTTCCTGATTTGTGCGATTAGTGAACAAATGCATCATATCGCACAAATGCCATTGTCGGAAGATCGCGCTCCCGCCTAGTGTGCCGGCGCATGGTCGGGCAGCGTCCTGTCCGCCCGGAAAGGATGCTGACATGGACAAGACAGTCGCCGGCCTCGCCGAAGCGGTCGCCGGCATCGAGGACGGCATGGTGGTGATGATCGGTGGCTTCGGCGGCGCCGGCGCCCCCATCGAGCTGATCCACGCCTTGATCGACCGATACCGCGCCACCGGCAGCCCGAAGAACCTGACGGTGGTCAACAACAATGCCGGCAACGGCCGCATCGGCATCGCCGCCATGATCGACCACGGCATGGTGGCGAAGATGGTGTGCTCGTTCCCGCGCTCGTCCGACCCGCGCGCCTTCACCGAAAAATATCTCGCCGGCGAGATCGGGCTGGAGCTGGTGCCTCAGGGCACGCTGGCCGAGCGCATCCGCGCCGGCGGCGCCGGCATCCCGGCCTTCTTCACCAAGACCGGCGTCGGCACGCTGATCGCCGAAGGCAAGGAGGAGCGCGAGTTCGACGGCGAGCGCTATGTCCAGGAGCGCTGGCTCAAGGCCGACTTCGCCTTCATCAAGGCCGAACGCGCCGACCGCCACGGCAACCTGACCTTCCGCAAGGCGGCGCGCAACTTCTCGCCGCTGATGGCGATGGCGGCGAAGCTCACCATCGTGCAGGCCGGCCGCATCGTCGCGC
>DAOMOI010000099.1:0-7072 GCA_035444225.1 Aquamicrobium sp.
TCGCGGTGCTGCGCGAGATCGGCGTCGAGACCGGCGGCTCCAACGTCCAGTTCGCCGTCAACCCGGCCGATGGCCGCCTCGTCGTCATCGAGATGAACCCGCGCGTGTCGCGCTCGTCGGCGCTCGCATCGAAGGCCACCGGCTTCCCCATCGCCAAGGTCGCGGCCAAGCTCGCGGTCGGCTACACGCTGGACGAGCTCGACAACGACATCACCGGCGGCGCGACGCCGGCCTCGTTCGAGCCGTCGATCGACTATGTCGTCACCAAGATTCCCCGCTTCGCGTTTGAAAAGTTCCCCGGCGCGGAGCCGGTGCTGACCACGGCCATGAAGTCGGTCGGCGAGGTCATGGCCATCGGCCGCACCTTCGCCGAATCGCTGCAAAAGGCGCTGCGCGGGCTGGAAACGGGACTGACCGGCCTCGACGAGATCGAGATTCCGGGCCTCGGCACCGGCGACGACAAGAACGCCATTCGCGCGGCCCTCGGCACGCCCACCCCCGACCGGCTGCGCATGGTGGCGCAGGCGATCCGCATGGGCACCTCGCTGGAAGACGTGCATGAAATGTGTCGCATCGACCCGTGGTTCCTCGACCAGATCGCCGACATCCTCGCCATGGAGGCGAAGATCCGCGCCCACGGCCTTCCGCAAGACGCGGCCAATCTGCGCATGTTGAAGGCTTTTGGATTCTCCGACGCGCGCCTCGCCTCGCTGACGAAGAAAGACCCGGAAGAGATTCAGAAGATTCGCGAAAAGCTCGGCGTCCACCCGGTCTTCAAGCGCATCGACACCTGCGCCGCCGAGTTCGCCTCGCCCACCGCCTACATGTATTCGACCTACGAGACGCCCTTCGCCGGCGCGCCGGCCGATGAAGCGCAGGTCTCGGACCGCAACAAGGTCGTCATCCTCGGCGGCGGGCCGAACCGCATCGGCCAGGGCATCGAGTTCGACTATTGCTGCTGCCATGCCGCCTTCGCGCTGGCCGATGCCGGCTACGAATCGATCATGATCAACTGCAACCCGGAGACGGTCTCGACCGACTACGACACCTCCGACCGGCTCTATTTCGAGCCGCTGACGCCGGAGGACGTGCTGGAGATCCTCCGCGCCGAGCAGGCGAAGGGCACGCTCCACGGCGTCATCGTCCAGTTCGGCGGCCAGACGCCGCTCAAGCTGGCCGAAGCGCTGGAGCGCGCCGGCATCCCGATCCTCGGCACCTCGCCCGACATGATCGACCTCGCCGAAGACCGCGACCGCTTCCAGAAGCTGCTGGTCAAGCTCGGCCTGAAGCAGCCGCGCAACGGCATCGCCTGGTCGGTCGAGCAGGCGCGCACCGTCGCCTCCGAGCTCGGCTTCCCGCTGGTCGTGCGCCCGTCCTACGTGCTCGGCGGCCGCGCCATGCAGATCATCCACGACGAGGGCATGCTCCAGACCTACCTGCTCGACACCGTGCCGGGCCTGGTGCCCGAGGACATCAAGCAGAAATACCCCAACGACAAGACCGGCCAGATCAACACGCTGCTCGGCAAGAACCCGCTGCTGTTCGACACCTATCTGTCGGAAGCCATCGAGGTCGATGTCGACGCGCTGTGCGACGGGCGCGACGTCCACGTCGCCGGCATCATGGAGCATATCGAGGAAGCCGGCATCCATTCCGGCGATTCGGCCTGCTCGCTGCCCGTGCGCTCGCTCGATGCGGAAACCGTCGCCGAGCTGGAGCGGCAGACGGCCGCGCTCGCCCGCGCGCTCCATGTCGGCGGCCTGATGAACGTGCAATACGCCATCAAGGACGGCGACATCTTCGTGCTCGAGGTCAACCCGCGCGCTTCCCGCACCGTGCCCTTCGTCGCCAAGACCATCGGCCGGCCGGTGGCCAAGATCGCCGCGCGCGTCATGGCCGGCGAGAGCCTCGACAGCGCCTTCGGCCATTACGGCGACCGGCCCGACCTGAAGACGCTGTCCCACATCGCGGTCAAGGAGGCGGTGTTCCCCTTCGCCCGCTTCCCCGGCGTCGACACGCTGCTGGGGCCGGAGATGAAGTCCACCGGCGAGGTCATGGGCCTCGACGCCGATTTCGCGCTCGCCTTCGCCAAGGCGCAGCTCGGCGCCGGCGTCGACCTGCCGCGCTCGGGCGCGCTGTTCGTCTCGGTGCGCGACGAGGACAAGGTCAAGGTGCTGCCCTCGGTGAAGCGGCTCGCCGATCTCGGCTTCAAGGTTCTGGCCACCGGCGGCACCCAGCGTTTCCTGGTCGAGAACGGCGTGCACGCGGAAAAGGTCAACAAGGTGCTGGAGGGCCGCCCCCATATCGAGGACGCCATCCGCAACCGGCAGGTGCAGCTCGTCTTCAACACCACCGACAGCCAGAGCGCGGTGTCGGACTCGAAGTCCCTGCGCCGTGCCACGCTGATGCAGAAAGTGCCCTATTTCACCACCATGGCCGGCGCGGCCGCGGCGGCCGAGGCCATCGCCGCGCTGAAGGCGGGAAGCCTCGAAGTGCGGCCGTTGCAGGCGTATTTCTAAAGCGTGTCGCGTTTTATAGGCATGATCTTCGATGCTCGCGCCGCCCCTCATCCCCCTGCCGGGACCTTCTCCCCGTAAACGGGGAGAAGAAGATTGGCCGCGCCGCCGGTGATCCCTTCTCCCCGTTTACGGGGAGAGGGTGGCCCGAAGAGTCGGGTGAGGGGCGGCGCCGGCGGTGGCGAAGAATCTACACCGCGTGCCGGCGATTGACGCTTGCCGGTCGGCCGGGGAGCGACAGCGCGGTATCGCGGCGCGGGCGCTCGGCCACCACCTTGCCCTTGGCGATCACGCAAAGCCGCTCGGCGCGCAGGCGAATCGCTTCCACCCTGTCGCCGGCGTCGAGGACGACGAGACTGGCCTTGCAGCCCTTTTCCAGCCCGTAGCCTTCCAGCCCCATGATCGCGGCGCTCTCCTTCGTCACCATGTCGAAGCAGCGCGCCATGTCCTGCTGGCTGGTCATCTGCGCCACGTGCAGGCCCATGAAGGCGACGTCGAGCATGTCGGCGGTGCCGAGCGGATACCACGGGTCGCGCACGCAATCCTGGCCGAAGCCGACGCGGATGCCGGCCTTCAGCATCTCCGGCACGCGCGTCATGCCGCGCCGCTTGGGATAGGTATCGTGGCGGCCCTGGATGACGATGTTGATCAACGGATTGGGGATAGCCGACACTCCAGCCTCCGCCATCATCGGCAGGAGCTTCGAGACGTAGTAATTGTCCATCGAGTGCATCGAGGTCAGGTGCGAGCCGTTGGCGCGGCCCTGCAAGCCCAGCCGCTGCGTCTCGTAGACGAGTTGCTCGATGTGGCGCGACATGGGATCGTCGGTCTCGTCGCAATGGAGATCGACTCGCAACCCGCGTTCCGCCGCGATCTCGCACAATTCGGTGACGGAGCGGCGGCCGTCTTCCATGGTGCGCTCGAAATGCGGAATGCCGCCGACCACATCGGCGCCCATGTCGAGCGCGCGGATGGTGTTTTCCCGCGCCGTCGGGTCGCGGTAGAAGCCGTCCTGCGGGAAGGCGACCAGTTGCAGGTCGATATAGGAGGACACTTCCTCCTTCACTTCGAGCAGCGCCTCGACCGCCAGCAGCCGGTCGTCGCAGGTGTCGACATGGGTGCGGATGGCGAGCAGGCCCATCGACACCGCCCAGTCGCAATAGGCAAGCGCCCGCTCCTTCACCGCCTCGTGGGTAAGCAGCGGCTTCAGTTCGCCCCACAGCGCGATGCCTTCGAGCAGCGTGCCGGAGGCGTTGATGCGCGGGATGCCGTAGGAGAGCGTGGCATCCATGTGGAAATGCGGATCGACGAAGGGCGGCGAGACGAGGCAGCCGGAAGCGTCGATGACGCGGGCCGCCTCAGCCGCGATATCGTGCTCCACCGCCGCGATGCGGTCGCCGGAAACCGCGATGTCGGCAATGGTGCCGTCGGGCAGCGTGCCGCCCTTGACGATCAGGTCGAAGCTCATCTCTCACCTTTCCGGTAGGGGATCATCAATGCCTTCGGGTAGGAGGCGCGGCGCGACATGACGACGAGCGCGGCGATCGACAGCACGAAGGGCATCATCAGGAACAACTGGTAGGGCACGGCGCCGCCGGTCAGTTGCTGGAGACGGACCTGATAGGCGTCGAAGGCGGCGAACAGGACGGCGCCGAGCAGCGCCTTGCCGAGCCGAAGACGACGAGCGCGATGCAGATCCAGCCACGGCCGTTGATCATCTCGAAGAAGAACGAGTTGAAGGCCGACATGGTCAGGAATGCGCCGCCGACGGCCATCAGCGCGCTGCCGACCATCACCGCGCCCATGCGCACGGCCGTGACCGAAATGCCTTGCGCCTCGACCGCGGCCGGGTTCTCGCCGGCGGCGCGGACGGCGAGCCCCAACGGCGTGCGATAGAGCACCCAGGCGACCACGGCGACGGTCAAAAAGGCGAGATAGGTCAGCGGCGTCTGGTTGAACAGCGCCGGCCCGATGAGCGGGATGTCTGATAGGAGCGGAATGGCGAGCGGCTGGAACGGCACGATCTTGGGCGGCGAGGTCACTTCCGGCAAAGCGAGGCGATAGGTGAAATAGGTCAGGCTGGTGGCGAGCAGCGTGATGCCGATGCCGACGACATGCTGCGACAGGCCGAGCGGCACGGTGAGCGCGCCGTGCAGCAGGCCGAACAGCGCGCCGGCCAATGCCGCGATCGCCACGCCGGTCCACAGGTCGCCGCCGGAATAGACCGTCATCCAGCCGGCAAAGGCGCCGACGGCCATGATGCCCTCGATGCCGAGATTGAGCACGCCGGCGCGCTCGCAGATCAGCTCGCCCATGGTGGCGAAGATCAGCGGCGAGGCGATGCGGATCGCGGCGACCCAGAACGAGGCGGTGAACAGGATCTCAAAGGCCTCTAACATCGCCTCACCTCCACCTGATGCGGAAGCGCGTCAGCATGATCGCCACCACCATGGTGAGCAGCGCCGTCGCCACCATCACCTGGGCGATGTAGGACGGGACGCCGGCGGTGCGGCTCATGGCGTCGGCGCCGACGAAGATGCCGGCGACGAAGATCGCGGCCGCCACCACGCCGAGCGGGTTCAGCATCGCCAGCATGGCGACGACGATGCCGGTGTAGCCGAAGCCGGGCGACAGGTCCAAGGTGAGGTTGCCTTTCAGGCCCGCGACCTCGGAGAAGCCGGCAAGCGCCGCCAACCCGCCCGACAGCAACGCCGTCTTCATCAGCACCCGGTTGACGGGGATGCCGGCGAAGCGGGCGGCTTCCGCGTTGTGGCCGACGGCGCGCATCTCGTAGCCCAGCGCCGTCTTCTTCATGATCACCCAGACCGCGACCGCGGCGACGAGCGCGATGACGAAGCCGAGGTGAAGCCGGCTGCGCGGGACGAGCTTCATCAGCTGCGCGTCGGCCACCACGCGCTGCGATTGCGGCCAGCCCATGCCCATCGGGTCCTTGAGCACGCCCTCGAGCAGCATCGAGACGAACAGGATCATGATGAAGTTGAGCAACAGCGTGGTGACGACCTCGTCGACGCCGAAACGGGTCTTCAGGATCGCCGGGCCGGCGAGCAGGGCGGCACCCGCCGCCATCGCGGCAAGCATGATCAGCGGGATCAGGACCGGCGCGGGCAAGGGCAGCGCGCCGGTGCCGAGCACGACCGTGGCGAGGCCGCCGGCATAGAGCTGGGCCTCGGCGCCGATGTTCCACAACCGCGCCCGGAAGGCGACGGCGACGGCGAGGCCGGTGAAGATCAGCGGCGTCGCCCGCGTCAGCGTTTCGAGGACGGCGAAGCGCGAGCCGGCCGCCTTGGCCACCACCTGCGCGAAGACGGCGAAGGGCGAGGCGCCCGCCGCCAGCACCAAGAGCCCGGCGATGACGAAGGTGGCGGCAACCGCGCCCACCGGATAGGCGAGCGTCACGACCAGCGACGGCGCGGGCTTCGGCTCAAGCCGCATGGACGCGCCTCCATCGCTGCGCGAGCGGAAACCAGCATTGCGGCCGGCGTCCTTCTCCCCGTTTACGGGGAGAAGATGGCGGCAGCCAGATGAGGGGCAGCGCCAGCCTTGGAAGGTCCGCGCCGCCCCTCATCCGCCCTTCGGGTACCTTCTCCCCGTAAACGGGGAGAAGGGAACGCGAACCCGTATCCGCCGCGATTCGCCTCACGCCGCCTCCTCCAGCCCCTGACCGGCCATCAGCTCGCCCAGTTCGCGGATCGAGCGTTCGCCACGCTGCGTCGGGGCGGAGAGCCGGCCCTTGAACATCACCGCCACCTCGTCGGAGAGGGCGAGGATCTCGTCGAGGTCCTCCGAGATCAGCAGGATCGCCGCCCCCCTCGCCCGCGCTTCGAGCAGCCGGCCGTGGACATAGGCGACGGCGCCGACATCGAGCCCGCGCGTCGGCTGGTTGGCGAGGATGACGACGGGATCGGGATCGAGGGCGCGGCCGAGGATGAGCTTCTGCATGTTGCCGCCCGAAAGCAGGCGGATGCGGGTTTCCGGCGACGGGCATTTGACGTCGTAGTCGCGGATCAGCTGTTCGGCGAAGGCCCGCGCCGCCTTCCAGTCGAGGAAGCCGTGGCGGGAAAAGCGCGGCGAACGGTAACGCTCGGCGATGACGTTTTCGGTGACGCTCATGTCGGCGATGGAGCCGACGGCGTGGCGATCCTCGGGGATGCGGGCGATGCCATGGGCGAGCGCCGCGCGCGGCGACCATTCCGCCACCGCCTCGCCGCCGATGCGGATCGTGCCGGCGGCGGGGGCGGCGGTGCCGGCGAGAAGGGCCGCCAGCGCTGCCTGCCCGTTGCCGGAAACGCCGGCCAGGCCGGTGACGACGCCCGCGTGAAGCGTCAGCGACACATTGCGCAGCGCGCTGCCGCCGGGGCCGGGCACGGTCGAGACGTTCTCCAGCGCGAGCAGCGGCCGGCCGCGCGACACCGGCGGCACCGGCGGGGCGGCGACCTCCTGCCCCACCATCAGCGCGGCCAGCTCCTGCCGCGCCAGCGGCTGGCGCTGTTGCTCGACGCCGGCGCGCCGGTCGTCGAGCTTTCGGCGCTGGCCGG
>DAOMOI010000100.1:0-7045 GCA_035444225.1 Aquamicrobium sp.
AGCGCCGGACTAGGGGGATTGGACTGGCAGGAAAAACTGGCTGGGGAACCTGGATTCGAACCAGGACTAACGGAGTCAGAGTCCGCGGGTCTACCGTTAACCTATTCCCCAATGCCGTGGCCGGGCGTGCACCCGGCCCGTCCGGTGTCCGCCTTTTATCACATCCGCGATGCCGATCAACCCCCGGATTGCGCCGGAAAGTGGGGAGCGGAGAGAGGCGCGACGCGCTCCCGCCGCCCTCAGCGTACCGCGCCGACAAGCATGTTGCGGTCCTCGATCAGCGTCACCCATCGGCCCGAATGCTCGCCCGATTGCCGCTTGAGATAGCGGTAGCCGGTCTCGTGCCAGACGCGCATGTCGTCGCGCAGATTGTCGAGGATCAGGTCGCCCTTGTCGGTGCGCAGCGTCAGGACCGCGTGGCCCTCGCCGTCGGGCTTGCGCACCACGGTGATCAACAGTTGCGACAGCGGGATGCCGATCGCGGCGAGCTGCCGGCGCTTCTCGAGCACATAGTCCTCGCAGTCGCCGACGCCCTGATCGGGATAGGCCCAGACCTCGTCCCTGCCGTAGATGTCGAAATCGCTCATCGGCCGGATCGCGGCATTGACGGCGACGTTGATCTGCGAGACCTGCGCGCGCAGCGCCTCGTCGAGCAGCAACGGCCCCCGCCGGCGCGAGCGGAGGTTGCATTCCTTGGGGTTGGCGCTGCAGAATTCATAATGGCCGATCGGCTGCGACGTCAGGCTGCCCGTGGCCATCGTGCCCGGCCCCGCCGCCTGCGTGGTCGTGCCCGCGGTCGCCGCCAGAAACAGCGCCGAAAGCGCAAGCAAGCTCACACGCCACTTGTCGAATGTGGCCACCATCCGCCCGAAACCCCTGGTTCACCGATTCTTTTAGCCGTTAAAGAAACGTTAACGGCCGCCCGGCGCGCTCGTCAATTGACGGATGCGTGAGGAAGCGGGCCAAAGGGAACGATAAGGCGTCGCTGTGGCACAATGCACACAGTGGAGGGATGCGGGACGTGGCCGCCTCAGTCGGCCGAGGCCGGCGACACGAAGGGCGCATCCCACGAGCCGCCGACGAAGAAGGGGGTGGAGACGTCGCCGCGGCTGCCGTCCGGCTGCGCCACCGCGAAGTGGCCCGACAGCGCCAGCGCCCGGCCGAGATAGTTGACGACCCCGGCGAGCGAGAGCACCGCCTGCTGGTCGAGCATGAGGTCGGCCTTGTCGATCCGCGCGATGCCGTTGACGATGCGGGCGCGGAAATCGGCGCCGCGCAGCGGCAGCGTGCCGCCGCCGACCTCGGCCAGCGGGAAGAAGCCGCCCTCCTCCCACAGCGCGCGGAAGCGGGCGAGGTCGAAGCCGGCGAGCGCGCCCTGCCCCAGCGTTGCCGAGACCGAGCCCTCCGCCCGGCCGAGCGCGGCGTTCCAGTCGCTGCCGGTGCCCTTGAGCATGAGCGAGACCGTGGCGCGCCCCTGCGGCTGGAGCCGTTCCGCGCCTGCCGCCCTGGCGAGGGCGAGCGCGTCGAAATCGTTGGCGTTGAGCCGCATCTCGACGGTCTTGTCCGCGCCCGCGCCCTCGATGCGCAGGCCCGCCTGCACCTCGCCGCCGAAAGCGGTGGCGTCGGAGATGTCGAAGGCGGCGAGCGTGCCCTTGATCTGGGTCGAGGCGGCGATGTCGGCCAGCGGCACCGCGCCGAGCGTGGCGGCGGCGGCCGAGAGCCGGAGATCGAGCGAAAGCTGCTCGGAAAAGGCGGTGTCGATGCGGTCGTCGAGGCTGCCCGCGCCCGGCGCCGACGGCGTGAACGCCATCAGGAAGGAGCGCAGGTCGAGCTTGTCGAAGGCGAGCGTGCCCGAGATCGCCGGCACCGGCTCGGCGAAGGAAAGGTCGAGCACGCCGCGCCCGGTGTTGCCGCCGAGCGTCACCGCGGTCTCGTCGAGCCGCAGGCGCCGCGCGTTGCCCTGGAGCCGCGCCGACAGCGCCATCGCGCCGATCGCCGCGCCCGGCCCGATAGGGGTGCGCGACCATTCGAGCATGCGGCGGATCGACGGCGAGGCGAGCTTCGCCGGCCCGTCGAAATAACCCTCGCCGGCAAAATTGGCCGTGCCCTCGAAGCTGGCTTCCAGCAGCGTCGATTTCAGCGACGCGGCGACCGCGCTCGGGCCGCCGGCCATCAAGAGCAGCGGCGCGGCCGCGGACGCCTCGACCGAGACGTTCTCGCCGCGCCAGATGCCGGTCGCCGCCACCCGCGCGCCGCGGTTGAGCGAGGGCCAGACGATCCGGCCGCGCAGGCTGGTGACGAGGTCGCCCGTGGCGTCGGCGATGCGTCCGTCGAAGAACTCGACCGTGCCGAAGGCGATGTCGGGCAGCGCGCCGGCGTCGGGGCTCGCCGGGTTGCCTGCGACGACCCTGCGGGCGGCCTCGAAGGCGCCCACCATGCGGCCGCCGCCGGGCGAGGCCGGCAGATCGACCACCGGGCCGGGCACGGACAGCCGCAGCAGCGGCCGATGCACCGACATGCCGGAAAAGACGACGTTGCCGCGCAACGCCGCCAGCGGCGAAAGCGTGATCTCGAGCCGCTCGGCCTCGAGCACCGGCGGCTTGTCACGACTTGTCCAGTCGTGGAAGGCGACATTCTCGAGCGTGGCCTTGAAGCCCGGCCACACGTCGAGCACGGGCGCCGCGCCCAGCGACACGCGATAGCCGCTCCACAGGCCGAGTTCATGGGCGATGCGGTCGCGCACGATCTGGGTCGAGGCCACCCACGGCAGGGCGAAGACGGCGAGAAGGCCGAGCACGACAACCGCGGCGAGCGCCGCCAGGCCCTTCTTCACCGACACGATTCGCATGCAGCCTCGCCCTCTTGCGGATGCCGCGGCCCCGCGCTACGCGCTAACCAATACGCGCGCCATCCGCATTTCAACCCTTTATGTCCCGGCGATGGCGAATTCCAGCACGGCGGATGGTATTTTCCCCGGCTTGTCTTCG
The DNA here is from genome assembly GCA_035444225.1 of Aquamicrobium sp. Classification (GTDB taxonomy): domain Bacteria; phylum Pseudomonadota; class Alphaproteobacteria; order Rhizobiales; family Rhizobiaceae; genus Aerobium. The sequence continues at coordinate 2,988 of DAOMOI010000100.1, forward strand.
TCCGCGTCCCGATGTTTAACCGCCACTATACCGAACCGTTGTCGCGCAGGATTTGCCGGGAGGAACCGCATGACCGAGACCACGCCGCTGTGGACGCCGTCCGCCGAGACGATCAGGACCGCCCCGCTCACCGCCTTCATCGAGGCCGCGGCGAAGGCCGCCGGCCGGCCGATCGCCGGCTACGACGCGCTCCACGCCTGGTCGGTGGAGGACCGCGAGGCGTTCTGGACGCTGGTGTGGGACTGGTGCGGCGTCGTCGGGACCCGCGGCCAGCGCGTGCTGGAGAACGGCGACCGGATGCCCGGCGCGCGCTTCTTTCCCGACGCGCGGCTGAACTTCGCCGAAAACCTCCTGAAGAAGTCGGGCGGCGGCGACGCGATCGTCTTCCGCGGCGAGGACAAGGTGGCGCGCCGCCTGTCGTGGGACGAGCTGCGCGACCTCGTCTCGCGCATGCAGCAGCTTTTCCGCGCCCACGGCATCAAGCCGGGCGACCGCATCGCGGCGATGATGCCCAACATGCCGGAGACGGTGGCGGCGATGCTGGCGGCCGCCTCGCTCGGCGCGATCTGGTCGTCCTGCTCGCCCGATTTCGGCGAGCAGGGCGTGCTCGACCGCTTCGGCCAGATCGAGCCGGCGCTGTTCATCGCCCCCGACGGCTACTGGTATGCCGGCAAGCGCATCGACGTCGCCGACAAGATCGCGGCCGTCGTGGCGAAGATCCCCTCGATCCGCGCCGCCTTCGTCGTCGACTATCTCGGCAGCGCGGAACAGGCGGCAGCCCGCAGCGACAGGGCCGAGGCCCTGTCGGCCGCGCTGGCGCCGTTTCAGGCCGCGCCGCTCGCCTTCGAGCGGCTGCCCTTCGACCATCCGCTCTACATCCTTTACTCGTCGGGCACGACCGGCATCCCCAAATGCATCGTCCATTCGGCCGGCGGCACCCTCCTCCAGCATGTCAAGGAGCACCGCCTCCATGCCGGCATCGAGGACGGCGACCGCTTCTTCTACTTCACCACCTGCGGCTGGATGATGTGGAACTGGCTGATGACGGGGCTGGCCTCCGGCGCGACGCTTCTGCTTTACGACGGCTCGCCCTTCCACCCGGACGGCAACGTCATCTTCGACTACGCGCGAGACGAGAAGATGACCTATTTCGGCACCTCGGCCAAGTTCATCGACGCGGTGCGCAAGTCGGGCCTTCGGCCGATCGACACCCATGACCTCTCCACCGTGCGCGTCATCTCGTCCACGGGATCGCCGCTTGCGCCGGAAAACTTCCGCTTCGTCTATGACGGCATCAAGCGCGACGTGCACCTGGCCTCGATCTCGGGCGGCACCGACATCGTCTCCTGCTTCGTGCTCGGCGTGCCGGTGAAGCCGGTCTATGTCGGCGAGATCCAAGGCGCGGGCCTCGGCATGGCCGTCGACGTCTTCGACGACGATGGCCGCCCGATCAGGGGCGAGAAGGGCGAGCTGGTCTGCACCCGCGCCTTCCCGTCGATGCCGCTGATGTTCTGGAACGACCCGGACGGCGCCAAGTACCGCGCGGCCTATTTCGAGCGTTTCGACAATATCTGGTGCCACGGCGATTTCGCCGAATGGACCGAGCATGGCGGCATCGTCATCCACGGCCGTTTCGACGCGACGTTGAACCCCGGCGGCGTGCGCATCGGCACAGCCGAGATCTACAACCAGGTCGAGCAGATGGAGGAGGTCCTGGAGGCGATCTGCATCGGCCAGGACTGGGACGGCGACGTGCGCGTCGTGCTGTTCGTGCGGCTGGCCGAAGGCGTCGCGCTCGACGAGGCGCTGGAGAAGAAGATCAAGGCCAAGATCAGGACCGGCGCCAGCCCGCGCCACGTGCCGGCCAGGATCGTCGCCATCGCCGACATCCCGCGCACCAAGTCGGGCAAGATCACCGAGCTTGCCGTGCGCGACACGGTTCACGGCCGCGACGTCCGCAACAAGGAGGCGCTGGTCAATCCCGAGGCGCTCGACCTCTATCGCGACCTGCCGGCGCTGCGGGAATGACCCCGTCGCCCGGCGGCAGGGTTAACGAAGGGTAACCGCGAAATTTACCGCGATTTGACGAGAGATGAGATTCGGTAAATTTCGAACCGTCCCGGTAAGGACTGGTTAAGGTTCTGCGGGGATAGTCGTGCGTAACTTGAGCAAGGCACTCCCGTCCGCGCCCCCCGTGTAGACAGTTTCGCTCAAGCCCCGTGTAGCAGCCTTTTCGAACCTTCCAGGCGCCCCTTGCGGGGCGCTTTTTCTTTTGGCCTTGATGGCAGGCGGCGAACTACTCCGCCAGCACCCGCGTCGAGGGGAAGACGATCTCGACCAGCGTGCCCTCGCCCGGCGTCGAGCTGATCGAGAACCGCGCCCGGTTGGCCTCGACCATGGCCTTGGTCAGCGGCAGGCCGAGGCCGGTGCCGTCATGGCGGCCGCGCTTCAGCGTGTTGATCTGCTTGAACGGCTTCAGCGCCTGGTCGATCTCGGCCAGCGTCATGCCGATGCCGGTGTCGCGCACCCGCATCGCCACGTCGCCCGAGGGCTCGTAAGCGGTCGAGACGATTACCTGCCCGCCGGCCTGGGTGTAGCGGATGGCGTTGGACAGAAGGTTGAGCGCGATCTGGCGCACGCTGCGCAGGTCGGCCACCACCTCCGGCAGGCGCGAGGCCAGCGACGAGCGGATGATGACGCGCTCGCGGTTGGCCTGCGGCTGCATCATCGCCACCGCCTCGGCCAGCGCCTCGTTCAGCGATACCGCCTCGTAGTTCATCTCCTGCTCGCCGGCCTCGATCTTGGAGATGTCGAGCAGGTCGTTGACGAGGTCGAGCACGTGGTTGCCCGAGCGGTTGATGTCGCGCAGATAGTCGCGGTAGCGGTCGGAGCCGATGGGGCCGAACTTCTCGTCCATCATCAGCTCGGAAAAGCCGATAATGGCGTTGAGCGGCGTGCGGATCTCGTGGCTGATGCGGGCGAGGAACTCGGTCTTCTGCGACGAGGCGCGCTCGGCCTGGGCGCGGGCCTGGGTCAGTTCCTCCTCGGCGCGCTTGAACTGGGTGATGTCGCGCACCACCGCGCAATAGCCGCTGTCGCCCGGCAGCTTGCCGATGGTCATGAACAGCGGGATGAAGCGGCCTTCGGCCTCGCGCCCGATCACCTCGCGCCCGTCGTTCAAGACGCTGGCGACGCCGTTGTCGGCGAGCCCGGCGAGATAGTCGGCCGCCGACTTGCGGCTCTCGATGGCGAAGAGCGAGGCGAAGGGCCGGCCTTCCACCTCGGCGCTGTCGAGGCCGAACAGCGCCTCGGCCGGCCGGCTGATGTTGCGGATCGTCCCGCCCGGCGCGATCAGCACGACGCCGTCGGTGGCGGTGTCGATGATGGTGCGCAGCTCGGCGAGGTGCCGTTCAAGCTCCTGCGTATCGGCAACCGGCAAGGGAACCGGCGCGGGCGCGTCCTCGGCCGGTCCGGCCCGGCGCAGCGCCAGAAGCAGCGCCGTGCCGCCTTCCCAGCCGACGGATTGCAGATGCGCGTCGATGGCGACGATCTCGCCGTCGCGCCGGCGCAGCCGCAGCGCGCGCGGCTCGCCTTCGGCATCCGCCTGCCCGGAACCCTGCTCGCCATCCACGAACAGCCGGTCGAGGCCGCCGGCCTCGCGCAGCGCGTCGAGGCTCGAATAGCCGGTCAGGTCGAGAAATTCGTCATTGGCGAAATAGAGCGCATCGCCGGCATGGACGAGAAGCGGCAGCGGCAGGCCGGCGATGAGTTCGGGATCGACGCCCGGCCGACGCTCGGCTCCGGCGAGGGCGGACAGGGCTTCCCCGGCCGGCTCGTCCTCCGGCGCGAAAGCGCCTTCCGCCTCGTCGCCTTCCCCGGCAGTCCCGGCGAGGGTGGACGACGCCTCTCCGGTCGGCTCGTCCTTCGGCACGAAAGCGTCTTCCGCCTCGTCGCCTTCATCGGCGCTCCCGGCGCGGGCGGACGGCGCCTCTCCGGTCGGCTCGTCCTCCGACGCGAAACCGGCTCCAGCCTCGCCGGCTTCATCGGCGATCCCCGCG
>DAOMOI010000101.1:0-6957 GCA_035444225.1 Aquamicrobium sp.
GCCTTCGGCGTGATGCCGCCGATCGCGCGCCTGACGCCCGCGCAGGCCATGTACCACTTCCTGTCCGGCTACACCGCCAAGGTCGCCGGCACCGAGCGCGGCGTGACCGAGCCGGAAGCGACGTTCTCGACCTGCTTCGGCGCGCCGTTCATGCCGCGCCACCCATCGGAATACGGCAACCTGCTGCGCGACCTGATCGCGCGCCATGGCGCCACCTGCTGGCTGGTCAACACCGGCTGGACCGGCGGCGCCTACGGCACCGGCGGCTCCCGCATGCCGATCAAGGCGACACGGGCGCTGCTTTCGGCGGCGCTCGACGGCTCGCTCAACAATGTCGAGTTCCGCACCGATCCGAGCTTCGGCTTCGAGGTTCCGGTCGCGGTGCCGGGCGTCGACACCGCGATCCTCGACCCGCGCTCGACCTGGGCCGACAAGGCGGCTTACGACGCGCAGGCCAAGAAGCTGGTCGACATGTTCGTCGACAATTTCGCCAAGTTCGAGGCGCATGTGGACGCCAACACGCTCGACGCCGCCCCGCGCATCCGCGAGGCGGCCGAGTAGGTCGGCAAGGCGTCTCTTCCCCGATAGGCCCGGCCCCGCGCCGGGCCTTTTCTTTTGGCGCGAAGGAGGGGATGGTCGGCGAAAGAACAGGAAGGGACGAGAGGATGGCGGGACCGGAGCGGCTGCGCATCGCCCTCGAGGCCGAGATCGGCGAGGACGAGCTGGAAGAAAGCTTCATCCGCGCTTCCGGCCCCGGCGGGCAGAACGTCAACAAGGTTGCGACCGCCGTGCAGCTTCGCTTCGACGCCGCCCGCTCGCCCGGCCTTTCCGAGCGTGTGCGCGCCAACGTGCTGAAGCTCGCCGGACAGCGCGCGACCAAGGAGGGCGTCATCGTCATCGAGGCGGCGCGCTTCCGCACGCAGGAGCGCAACCGCGCCGACGCGCGCGAGCGGCTCGTCGCGCTCATCGCCAGGGCGGCCGAGCCGCCGCCAAAGCCGCGCAAGAAAACGAAGCCGTCGAAGGGCGCGGTCGAGCGCCGGCTCAAGGAAAAGGCCGGCCGCGCCGGCATAAAGCGCATGCGCGGCAAGATCAGCCCCGAATAGAACGCGCGACGAGACCTTTTTCTCTTCCAATTTCGCGGGCGCTGCGCCACATTCGCCGCCGAGGGACAGTTTTTTCAGCAGCGAGAATGGAGACTGCGGCATGGGAATTTTCGATTTCGTCAAGTCGGTCGGCGAGAAGCTCGGCATCGGCGGCTCGGACGAGGAGCCGAAGGTCGAGGACCTGAAGAAGGAGCTCGCCAAGCACAATCTCGGCACCGACAAGGTCGAGATCGAGGTGGTCGGCGACAAGGCGATCCTGAAGGGCTCGGTCGCGGACCAGACCGCGTTCGAGAAGGCGGTGATCGCGGTCGGCAACACGCTGGGCGTGTCCAAGGTCGAAACCCAGCTCACGGTCGACGAGACCGGCGGGGCCGAGAAGGCGCCGGTGTTCTACACCGTCAAGAAGGGCGACAACCTCTGGAAGATCGCCGAAGCCCATTACGGCAAGGGCAAGGGCGCGAAGCACACGGTCATCTTCGAGGCCAACAAGCCGATGCTGACGCATCCCGACAAGATCTATCCCGGCCAGGTGCTGCGCATCCCCGAGCTCGATCAGGCGTAAGCCTTCCGCCTTTCGGAAAGAACATCGTTCCGGCGGCTTCGGCCGCCGGAATCGTTTCTACAGCTTCCTGAGCGATACCTCTTCGACCAGATGGTCGGCGCCCTTGCGCAGGATCAGGTCGGCGCGCGGGCGCGTCGGCAGGATGTTATCGTGCAGGTTCTTCAGGTTGATGTTGGCCCACAAGCCCTCGGCGATGGCGCGCGCGGCATCTTCCGACAGCTGCGAATAGCGATGGAAGAACGATTCGGGGTTCTTGAACGCCGTTTCCCGCAGCCGCATGAAGCGGTCGATATACCATTTGTGGATCAGCTCCTCCTCGGCGTCGACATAGATCGAGAAGTCGAAGAAGTCGGAGATGAACGGCACGATCTTGCCGTCCTTGGGCAGGTCGCGCGTCTGGAGCACGTTGATGCCCTCGAAGATCAGGATGTCGGGACGGTCGATGGTGACGAACTCGTCCGGCAGCACGTCATAGGTCAGGTGCGAATAGAGCGGCGCATGGACCTGCTGCTCGCCCGACTTGATCGCCGAGAGGAAGCGCAGCAGCGCGCCGACATCGTAGCTTTCGGGAAAGCCCTTGCGCTCCATCAGGTTTTGCTCACGCAGCACCGCGTTGGGGAACAGGAAGCCGTCGGTGGTGACCAGCGCGACGCGCGGGCTCGACGGCCAGCGCTGCAAAAGCTCCTTCAGGACGCGGGCGGTGGTGGACTTGCCGACCGCGACCGAGCCGGCGATGCCGATGATGAACGGCGTCTTGACCGCCTCGCCGCCATTGAAGAACACCTGCCGCTGGCGGAACAGGAGCTGGCTCGCCTCGACATGGGCCGAAAGCAGCCGCGACAGCGACAGGTAGATCTTGCGCACCTCGTCGAGGTCGATCGGGTCGTTGAGCGAGCGCAGCCGCCTGACTTCGTCCTCGTTCAGCGTCAGCGGCGTGTCGTCGCGGAACTGCGCCCAGCGCTCGGCGGTGAACACGCGATAGGGCGAATATTTCTCGATCGAAGCCCGGTCCATCGGCATGACTATGCGCTCCGCAGGGTTCAGCCGGCCGGACGCGAGGCCTTTTCGGCGAGGCCGGACTGTCCGGTGCGCGCCTCAAGCTCGGCCAGGACCTCGGCAAGCGGCACGCCGGAAAGCGCCAGCACCACGAGCCAGTGATAGAGGAGATCGGCACTTTCCGACACGACGCCGGCGCGGTCGCCCTTGACGGCGGCGATCACCGTCTCGACCGCCTCCTCGCCCATTTTCTGCGCCGCCTTGTCGATGCCCCTGGCGAACAGCTTCGCCGTCCAGGAGCCGGCATCGCCCGAGCGGCCGCGCGCGGCGACGATCTCTTCAAGCTGTTCCAGCGTGAAACCGGCCAAGCGCCCCTCCCGCGTTTCAGGCCCCGGCATCGAGCCGGACCGCAATGCCCGCTTTTGCCATGTGCGCCTTGGCCTGCGCAATGGTGTAGGTGCCGAAATGGAAGATCGAGGCGGCGAGAACCGCCGTCGCGTGGCCGTCGCGGATGCCTTCCACGAGGTGATCGAGCGTGCCGACGCCGCCGGAGGCGATGACCGGCGCGCGCACGGCATCGGCCACGGCGCGGGTCAACGCGATGTCGTAGCCGGCCTTGGTGCCGTCGCGGTCCATCGAGGTCAGCAGGATCTCGCCCGCGCCGCGCTCGACCATGCGAACCGCGAACTCGACCGCGTCGAGGCCGGTCGGGTTGCGCCCGCCATGGGTGAAGATTTCCCAGCGCGGCGTTTCATCAGTGCCCGACACCTTCTTGGCGTCGATGGCGACGACGATGCACTGGTTGCCGAACTTGTCGGCCGCCTCGGCGACGAAATCGGGATTGTTGACGGCCGCGGTGTTGATCGAGACCTTGTCTGCCCCGGCAAGCAGCAGCTTGCGGATGTCGGCGACCTGCCTCACGCCGCCCCCGACCGTCACCGGCATGAAGCAGTGCTCGGCCGTGCGGGCGACGACGTCGAAGATCGTCTCGCGGTTGTCGGACGAGGCGGTGATGTCGAGGAAGCACAATTCGTCGGCCCCGGCCGCGTCATAGGCGCGCGCGGCCTCGACCGGATCGCCGGCGTCGATCAGGTCGACGAAGTTGACGCCCTTGACCACGCGGCCGTCTTTCACGTCGAGACAGGGGATGATGCGGGCTTTCAAGGTCACAGGACGGCCTCCTTCGCCTTACGCAACACGGCAAGCGCCTCCTCCGGGTCGATGCGGCCGTCATAGAGCGCGCGGCCCGAGATCGCGCCTTCGAGGCGGCGGGCGTCCGGCATGGTCATGCGCACGATGTCGGCCATCGAGGCAAGGCCGCCGGATGCGATGACGGGGATCGAGACCGCCTCGGCCATGTCGATGGTGGCGTTCCAGTTGATGCCGGCGAGCACGCCGTCGCGGTCGATGTCGGTGTAGACGATGGCCGCGACGCCCGCACCTTCGAACTTTCGCGCCAGCTCGATCGCGCCGAGCTCCGACGCCTCGGCCCAGCCCTCGACCGCGACCTTGCCGCCGCGCGCGTCGATGCCGACGGCGATCCGGCCCGGAAACGCCTTGCACGCCTCTTTCACCAACCCGGGGTCGCGCACCGCGACCGTGCCGAGGATGACGCGGGCCAGGCCCTTCTCCAGCCACGCCTCGATATGGGCCATGCTGCGGATGCCGCCGCCGAGCTGGACCGGGTTCTTCGTCGCCGCGAGAATCGCCTCGACGGCGGCGCCGTTGCGGCTCTCGCCGGCGAAGGCGCCGTCGAGATCGACGACATGCAGCCATTCGAAGCCCTGATCCTCGAAGCTCCGCGCCTGTGCGGCCGGGTCCTCGTTATAGACGGTGGCGCTCGCCATCTCGCCGAGCTTCAGGCGCACGCACTGGCCGCCCTTCAGGTCGATGGCCGGGAAAAGGATCATCGCGTCACACACCCTCGACTATGACGAGCCGCGCACTGGCGGCGTTCTTCCTGAACGCCATCGCCGCCTGATATTCGGGCGAGCGGTAGCAGGCGAGCGCCGTGTCGTAGCTGTCGAACTCGATGACGACATGGCGGGTGCCGGCCGGCTCCTCCGGCTGCTCGTTGCGCCCGGCGCGGACGACGAATTTCGCGCCGTACTTCTCGAGGGCGATGGCGTTGGCGGCAACGTAATCCTTGTATCCTTCGGGATCGGTTACATCGACCATCGCGATCCAGTAGCCTTTTTTCGTCATCTCGTTCTCCCTCACGGCTTCCAGCGCAAGAAGTTGGCGATCAGGGCGAGGCCGAGCGCCTGGCTCTTTTCCGGGTGGAACTGGGTGCCGGCCTTGTTGTCCTTCGCCACGGCCGCCGTGACCGGGCCGCCATAGTCGGTGACGGCGACGACCTCGTCGTCGCGCGTGGCATCGAGATGATAGGAATGGACGAAGTAGGCGTGCAGCCCGTCGTCGCCGGTGGGGATGCCGGCGAACAGCGGATGCGGATGTTTCACGTGAATCGTGTTCCAGCCGATCTGCGGAATCTTCAGCGACGGGTCGGACGGCGCGATCTCCTCGACGTCGCCGGCGATCCAGCCGAGGCCCTTCGTCACCGTCTTCTCCAGCCCGCGCTCCGACATCAGCTGCATGCCGACGCATATGCCGAGGAAGGGCCGGGCCCTGGCGGTCGCCGCCTCCTCGATCGCCGCGACCATGCCGGGCACGGCGTCGAGGCCGGCGCGGCAATCGGCATAGGCGCCGACGCCGGGCAGCACGATGCGGTCGGCGGAGGCGACGCGGTCGGCGTCCGCAGTCAGCTCGATCGTGGCTCCTATGCCCGCCTCGCGCGCGGCGCGCTCGAACGCCTTCGTGGCCGAGCGCAGATTGCCGGAGCCGTAGTCGATGATGGCGACGCGCATGGAGATCAGCTCTTTCCGGGATAGGCGAGCAGGCCGAGCGCCGGTTGGGAGGTGCTGCGCGGCGCGGCAGGGCCGGCGGTGGCGGCGGGCGGCGGCGCGGGCGTTTCGTCCGATCCAGTCAGCGCCTCGGCGAGATAGCGGATCTCTGCCTCGTCGGCATTGTCGGCCTCGACCACGCCCCATTCGCGCCAGCCGCGGCGACGCAGCGCGGCGAGTTTGAGCGCGGAGGCTTCAAGCCCGACATAGAGCGAGACGAGAAGCACGAGCGCCGGTGCCACGTTGCCGAACCCGGCGACCGCGCCCAAGGCCGACAGCGCCATCGTCATCGCGATAACGACGGCCGTCTCGATCCACAGCCGGTTGAAGACGAGCCACAGCGCCGGCAGCAGGAAGGCGAGGAATCGGAAGCCGTCGCGCACCAGCACGGCCCGTTCGCCGGCCCCCTTCCCCGCCTTGCCCCCCGTTGTCTTGGCCGGGGGCTCCATCACCACATAGCTTGCCATGGCGTGCCGCCTATCCGTTCAGCGTTCCCTTGGTCGACGGGATCGCGCCTTCCTGGCGCGGGTCCGGCTCGATCGCAGCGCGCAGCGCACGCGCCACCGCCTTGAAGCAGGTCTCGGCGATATGGTGGTTGTTGGCGCCGTAATGGTTGGTGACATGCAGGGTGATGCCGGCATTCTGGGCTAGCGCCTGGAAGAATTCGCGCACCAGCTCGGTATCGAATGTGCCGATCTTCGGCGCGGAGAACGCCACCTGCCAGACGAGGAATGGCCGGCCGGACACGTCGAGCGCGGCGCGGGTCAGCGTCTCGTCCATGGCAAGGTCGATCGAGGCGTAGCGCGAGATGCCGCGCCGCTCGCCGAGCGCCCTGGCGATGGCTTGGCCGAGCGCGATGCCGGTGTCCTCGACCGTGTGGTGGTCGTCTATGTGGAGATCGCCCTTCGCCTCGACGGTCATGTCGATCAGCGAGTGGCGGGCAAGCTGGTCGAGCATATGGTCGAAGAAGCCGATGCCGGTCGAGATGGTCGACACGCCCTTGCCGTCGAGATCGACGGCTACGGAAATCTCGGTTTCCTTCGTCCTGCGCGAAACGCTCGCCGTGCGGCCGGTCATGATCGCTTTCCTTCGTTCCAAAAGGCGAACGCGTCTTAACAGCATGGCCGGGCGATGGAAAGCGCAACCGCCGCGCCCGGCCTTTGCATTCGCCGCAACGGCGCATACATAAGCCTGCATGCGGCGGGCGCATCTTCAATGGCCGGCCGAAGACAGGATCGGAGCGGATATGTCGAACGAGCTTACCATGCACGCGACGACCATCGTCACCGTGCGCAAGGGCGGCAAGGTGGTGATCGCCGGCGACGGCCAGGTCAGCCTCGGCCAGACCATCATGAAGGGCAATGCGCGCAAGGTGCGCCGCATCGGCAAGGGC
>DAOMOI010000102.1:0-6936 GCA_035444225.1 Aquamicrobium sp.
AACGCTCCAGCACGTGGACCACGAACTCCATCGGCGTGTAGTCGTCGTTGAGGATGAGGACGCGATAGAGGGACGGCTTCTTGGTCTTGGTCTGCGTTCGGGTGATGACCGCCGTTCCGCGACCCGTTCCGCCGCGGTCCTCGTCGCCCTGCATCCTTGCCGCAAAGTTCGGCATGGTTTGCCTGCCGGTCTTCACATCGTCTTCCTTCACACCTTGCGCAGGGTGCGACATGTAGGCACTCCTGCGCGAATTGTAAGCCCTTCTTTGTCGCTGACAATATGGCGAAGGGCGTTGCCGCGGGAGAAAGACGGCAAAAACCCGGCCGCGCGGATCGCGGGCCGGGTTCTCGAAGCGGACGAGACGCCGCGAGGCGGCGAATCGTCGATGCGTGGGAACGTTACTTCGCCTTGGCGACGACGTTCTCGAACGGCTTGTAGGCGTCCTTGGCGATCTCGGCGTAAAGCTCGCTCACGCGGGTCGCCTGCGCCACGAAGCCCTCATAGGCCTTGCGGGCGTAGTCGGTCTGGATCTCGACCGCCTTCTCCAGCGAGCGGGCGCCGGTCAGCTTCTCGAGGGCGGCGGTGCCTTCCTCGAACGACTTGCGCGAATATTCGGTGGCCTCGACGGCAAGCGCCTGCACGTTCTTCGACAGCGAGGCGAAGTTCTTCAGGCCGGCGTCGAGAAATTCCTTGCCGGCCTTGCCGGCGTCTTCGAGCGACTGAACCATGACGGGTTCCTTTCCTTGGGGTTCCTGGAGGTCCCTTAAGGGCCTTAGGGGCCTTCGGCGCATCCGTGATGCGTTGCAGCTCATTTATGTTGCACCGCACAATTTGTCAAGGGGCGCACGATTCGCGACCCGCGGCGAGGCACCCGGCCTGTTTTAATTTACTCTTGAGCGAAATGGTGAACGGGCCGGTTACCATAAACGGATTGGTAACGGCCCGGCGATTATCGTGCCGCTTCAGGGTGCGGCGGGCGCTCCGAAATTTCACGGATAACAATCGGGCGTGACAGGTATGGTTGTGCGTAAAGCGTCGGCGGGCTTTCTTTCGCGGATCGTCGGATATGCGGGTTTTCTCATCATCGCGCTCGGTCTGGCTCTCGCCGGCCTGACGCAGCAGGCGGCGGCCAATCCCCGCTACGCGGCCTATGTCATCGACGCCAATACCGGCCGGGTGCTGTACGAAAGCAACGCCAATGCGCGGCGCTTTCCGGCTTCGCTGACCAAGATGATGACGATCTATCTCGTCCTCGAGGCGATCGAGGCGGGCCGCATCTCCGAAAAGACGCAGGTGCCGTTCTCGAAGAACGCGGCGTCCGAGCCGCCGACCAAGCTCGGCGTCCGCGCCGGCGGCTCGATCACCGTCGATACGGCGATCCGCGCGCTCGTCACCCGCTCGGCCAACGACGTCTCGACGGCGCTCGCGGAGCTGCTCGGCGGCTCGGAAGCGAATTTCGCCCGGATGATGACGGCCAAGGCCAAGCAACTCGGCATGAACTCGACGCAGTTCCGCAACGCCCACGGCCTGCCGAACAGCCAGCAATACACGACCGCCCGCGACATGGCGATCCTGGGCATCGCGCTGCGCGAGCACTTCCCGCGCCGCTACGACTACTTCTCCACCCGCTCCTTCGCCTACGGCAAGCAGCGCATCACCACCCACAACCGCCTGCTCGGCCGCATCAAGGGCGTGGACGGCATCAAGACCGGCTATACGCGCGCTTCCGGCTTCAACCTCGTCACCTCGGTGCAGAGCAATGGCCGCTCGGTGGTGGCCGTGGTCATGGGCGGCAAGTCGGGCCGCTCGCGCGACGACCACATGGCGGCGCTGATCCGCGAGCACCTGCCGCGCGCCTCGCGCAAGGACAGCGGGCCGCTCGTCGCCTCGCGCCGGGCCACCCCCGGCACCGGCGCGGTCGCGGCGGCCGCCGTCGCGCTACCGCGCACCAACATTCCCATGCCGGCCTTCCGCCCCACCGGCGCCAGCGTCGATGTCGCCCAGGCGCCCGTCGCCGCCGCGGCCTATGCGCCGACGCCGCGCAGCACCGTCCCGGTGCCGTCCGCGCCCGTGCCGACGCCGACATCCGTCGAGGGGCGCTTCCCGGCCGAGGGCGTGGACCCGGTGCAGACGGCCTCGACCGCGCCGATATCGGGCTGGGCGGTGCAGATCGCCTCCTCGCCCTCGCAGTCGGAAGCGTTCGCGGCGCTGGTGCGCACCGGCAAGGAAGCCTCCGGCCTGCTCGGCTCGGCCAACGCCTTCATCGAGGAATTCGAGAACAAGGGCACGGTCTATTACCGCGCCCGCTTCGGAGGGTTCGAATCGAAGAACCAGGCATGGAGCACCTGCAACGCGCTCAAGAAGCAGAAGATCGACTGCTTCGCGGCGCAGCTTTGAGCCGTCCTGTCCAGTACGCGTAAAACGGGAGTTACCTGTGACCGTCCAGCAGAATTTCCTTGGCCTCGTTGATCCGCGCCGCAAGGAACGAGGAACCGCCGAGATCGGGGTGCAGGCGCTGCATCAGGCGGCGATGCGCCTTGCGGATTTCCGCCGCGGAGGCTCCCGCTTCAAGACCAAGGATCTCGTAGGCCTCCTGCTTGGTCATGGCGCCCGAAGCTGGCGCGCCAGCCTGCCGCCGGCCCGCATCCGCCTGCGCGTGCTCGCGCCAGACGGGAAAACGGCTGTCAAGATAGGCTTCGAGTAGCTGCACGCTCTCGGCGTCGGCCTCGAGCTCGCGGCCGAGGTCGAGCAACTCCTCCAGCGACATGTCGCCGAGCCGCCTTCCCTCGCTTCTGCCGGTCAGCACGGTGCCTTCGAGCATGCCGCTGTCGTGGTCGAGCTCCATTTCAAGCGCAGCGCTGCGCACGGTCGAGCGCCTTCCCGGCGTCGGCCGCGCGGCCTTGACGCGCTGCGCATTCATGTACCAGGCGAGCGCGCCCGAGATCAGCATACCGCCCAACCCGGCGCGCCCGGCGAGCAGGAGGACGACGCCGAAAAGGCCGACCGCCACGGGTCCGGCGACGCGCAGGCCGGTAGCCAGCCGCGCTGCATCGAGGCGCAGGAAGGCCGCGCCGAGCAGGCCGGCGACGAAAATGCCGGCGACGAGATAGAAAAGCACCGTCATCCGCGTCCGCCCGCCTTGCGCAGATGCTCGATCATCAGCCGGTCCTCGGGACGCCCCCTCGCCTCCAGCGCCTTCAGCCCGCCCGACGCGAAGACGGCGACGGCCGAGAGCAGCTTCGACAGCGTGTCGGCGGCATTGGCGTCGAAGCGGAACCACGCACCTTTCGAAAGCCGGGCGATCTCGCGGAACGCGGTCTCGGCGACCGGGTCGTGCCCTTCCTGAAAGGCGAAGACCGGCACGCCGCGCAGGCCGAGCCGGCCGGCCTTCTCGGCCAGGTCGTCGGTCTTCTCCTCCATCGCGTCGCCGATATAGACGAGCGCGTCGACCTTCTGCCGCTCCGTCTCCTTCAGCGCATGGGCCAGCACCTTGCCGATCTGGGTATGGCCGCCGCGGCAGTCGATGCGCGTCATCAGGCTTTTCAGCGCGCCGGTGTCGCGCACGAAGCGCGAGGCGCGGCACTCGCCAAAGCCGCGGAAATAGACGAGCTGGACAGAAAGACCGCCCGTCCTGCCGCCCACTTGGCCCACCGCATCGAACATCTCGCCCTGAAGCCGGCAGGCGAGGTCCCAGGTCGGCTGGCGGCTCATGGTGGCGTCAAGCGCCAGGATCAGCCGGCCTCCCTCCTTGCCGGCCCCCTCGCCGGATTGATTGGCCAGCGCCCGCGCATGGCGCACGAAGGCGTCGATTGCCGCGCTGTCCGAGCGCCTTTCCTCCGGCGTCGGCGGCGCGTCCTTGCGCATGGGCGTCTTGTCGGTGCTCATGTCTGGCAAGATGTGCCTGCGGCGGGCCGCTTGCAAGCCCCGCGCGCGGTTACAGCAGGCCGAGGGCTGCGAGCTCGCGGCGCAGATGAAGCGGCATTTCCTCGGCCGTCCCAGCTCCGGCGAGATCGCCCGGCGCGTCCTTGGGGTCGAGATAGCGCCAGCCCTGGAACGGCCGGCGCGGCTGCCACTCGGTGCGCGTCACCACCGGATCGAGGATCAGCCGGCAGCGCCCCACGCCCTCGGCATCGGTGAAAGGCCGGACATCGACCAGACGTTGGCGGCACTGCACGCCGCCCTTGACAATCCAGTAGAGCGAGCCGCCGTCGAGAAGACCGTCGACGCGCTTCGGCACCATGCGCGTGGTGTGGAAATGCTCGACCGGAAGACCGCCGCGGCGCTTCTCCTCCAGCTTCTCCGCGATCCATTCCTCGAGATCCTCGACGCTGTCGCAGCCGACGCAGAGTTTGATGAGGTGGAGAGGCATGGGATTCCAGAGTGAGTAGAGAATAGTGAAGAGGGACGAAATAGGGAGCCCCTACTCACTACTCCCTATTCCCTACTCACTCTCCGTTCAACATTCCACCACGTTCACCGCCAGCCCGCCGAGGCTCGTCTCCTTGTAGCGCTCGTTCATGTCGAGGCCGGTCTGGCGCATGGTCTCGATGGCCGCGTCGAGCGGCACGAAATGGGTGCCGTCGCCCTTGATCGCCAGCGAGGCGGCCGTCACCGCCTTGACCGCGCCGAGCGCGTTGCGCTCGATGCACGGCACCTGCACCAGCCCGGCGACGGGGTCGCAGGTCATGCCGAGGTGATGCTCGAGCGCGATCTCGGCCGCGTTCTCGACCTGGGCCGGCGTGCCGCCCATCACGGCGCAGAGGCCGGCGGCGGCCATGGCCGAGGCCGAGCCGACCTCGCCCTGGCAGCCGACCTCGGCGCCCGAGATCGAGGCGTTGTGCTTGATTATCCCGCCCACGGCCGCAGCCGTCAGCAGGAAGTCGCGGATCGAGGCGGCATCGGCCTCGACATGGAAATGCAGCCAGTAGCGCATCACCGCCGGCATCACCCCGGCCGCGCCATTGGTCGGCGCCGTGACCACGCGGCCGCCGGCGGCGTTCTCCTCGTTGACCGCCATGGCGTAGACCGAGAGCCAGTCATTGGCCAGAAGCGGATTGGGCATGTTGCGGGTCGAATCCTCCAGCAGCCTGTCGTGCAGGCGCGCGGCGCGGCGCCTGACCTTGAGCCCGCCAGGCATGATGCCCTCGCGCGAGACGCCGCGCTCGATGCAGGCGCGCATCGCCTCCCAGATGCGGTCGAGGCCGGCATCCAGCTCCGCGCGCGGCATGTGCGCCTCCTCGTTGGCGCGCTTCATGGCGGCGACGGAAAGGCCGCTCCTCGCCGCCATGGCCAGCATCTCCCTGGCCGTGCGGAACGGATAGGGCACGCCCTTGTCGCCGCTGCCGCGCACCGGGCCCTCGGCCTTGAGCCGCTGCAATTCCTCCTCCGAGACGACGAAGCCGCCGCCGATGGAGAAATAGACGCGGCGCAGCAGCATCCGCCCCTGCTTGTCCCAGGCGCTGAACGCCATGCCGTTGGCGTGGCCGGGCAGCGGCGTCTTCTTGTCCAGCACGAGGTCGGCCGCCGGATCGAAACGGTAGGCGGGATGGCCGGGCGGCGAAACGCGCTTCGTTCTCGCAACCTCGTCCAGCACCGCATCGGCCGTGTCAGGATCGACCGTCAGCGGCGTCAGCCCGGTCAGGCCGAGGATGACGGCGCGGTCGGTGCCGTGGCCGATTCCCGTATAGGCGAGCGAGCCGTGCAGGCTCGCCTTCAGGCGATGAACGCTGGCCTGCGCCGGGCGCGGCCAGTCGCCGCGCGCGATCTCGTCGAGGAAGCGGACGGCGGCCGTCATCGGCCCCATCGTATGCGAGGAGGACGGGCCGATGCCGATCTTGAACATCTCGAACACGGAAAGGAACATTGCGGTCTCCGAATGCGGTCACCCGATGTTTCGCGCCTTTCCCGGCATTAGGCAACAGGCGGCCCCAAAAAGCAGAACGCGGCCTCTCGGGCCGCGTTCTCGCAAATTCCGTATCCTTGGGAGGGATGGCTCTCAGCCGCCGGCCACGACCATCGCGACTTCCGGGCCTCCGAAAAGCCAGGCCAGCATCATGATGCCGGCGAAGCCGATCACTGCCTTGGCGGTGACGCCCCAGCAGGATTTCTGAACGCTCTCGTCCATGTTTTTCCTGTTCTTCAGTTCCATCTCGATCCCGTATGCGACCCGAGACAAGCCGCGACGGCCCCACCCGTCAGGGCGGCTTGATAGCCCTTTCGCCGGCTTTTCGCAACGCACAAAAAGGCGGAACCGTGGCGAGGGCGGGAAACTCAAACGGTTGAAACGCTTAAAATCGTGCCAAATCAAGCGATTGCGCCTGCGGCCTGCTGTTAAGAGATCGTCAAGCTGCGTGGCGAAACCGTGTCGGCTCAATCGGGCAGGATGCGGTCGATGCGGCCCGTGGCGCGATAGGCGGCAAGGCCGGTCCATTCCCGAATCGCCAGCGTGAGGTTGCGCAGCGAATCCAGCGCGTTGTCCCGCGCCGGCCCCAGCCGCTCCGTGCCGGCGGTCTGATAATCGACCGGCCACGGTACGATTTCGAAGCCGGCCTTGCGGAAGAGGCCGACCGCGCGCGGCATGTGAAAGGCCGAGGTGACGAGCAGCCAGGTCTCGCCGGGCTGCGGCCGCACCATCTCGCGGGTGAACAGCGCATTCTCATAGGTGTCGCGCGAGCGGCTTTCCATGGTGAGCCGCTCGGGGGCAACGCCCAGCGCCGTCAGCAGGCGCGGCGCGGTATCGCCGTCACCCTCGCCGGCGAGCACCAGCGTGCCGGTGCCGCCGGTGACGACGACGCGCGCATCGGAATAGCGGCGGGCAAGGATGGCCGCCTCGACGAAGCGGTCGCCCGATGCATTCAGCTCGTAGCCGCCGCGGGCGAGGTTGACCCCGCCCTCGAAGCCGCCGCCGAGCACGATGATGCCGGCGACGTCGGCAGG
>DAOMOI010000103.1:0-1950 GCA_035444225.1 Aquamicrobium sp.
GCGCGCCTGAAGACCAGCGCTATGAGGCCAACTCCAGATCTGCTTCGGCGGGCAGCTGAGGCGGTAAGCGCCTTCGTCACGGATTTGGAGGTGGAAGAGATACCAATCTCGTCGGAGATCGGCAGCCGGGCCCTTGAAGCGAGCTCGACCTACGGAAAGGCGGTCGGCCATGTAGCTGATCTCAACTTCGGAGACTGCTTCGCATATGCCTGCGCCAAAGTTCTCGATGTGGCCCTCCTCTACAAGGGCAACGACTTTGCCAAGACCGACCTTGCGTAACATAACGCAAGGTCGGTTGTTTCATCTCACGTTCTCAAGCGATGTCATATTGCGGGAATTTATCTATCGCTGCCTTCTTCGCCTTTATCGTAACGTCCCCATAGTCGTCACCGACAGTCTTTGACGCATGGCCTTGAAGGGCGTCGAGGGTCCGGTCGGAAATACCCTGCTCCCTCCCGACGGTCTTGAAGCGGTGCCGCCAGCCATGGCTAGGAGGAACGCCTTCGGGGATAACGCCGAGCGACTGAAGCCATTCGCTGATACGGCCGGCGACAGTGCGCGCAGCGCTCGCCGAGTTCTTCCTTGGTCGGTCTGGATAGAACAACGGGCCGTCCGGCGAGGCGTTCACAAAGTCCATGAACCCCATTTCGATCAGTTGCGGATGCAATGGTACGTCACGATAGTCTCCAGCCTTCACGGTGCCGGCATCGGGCCGGATGCGCATGACGTGCATCTCGCCTTCCTTACGGAAGTCCTGCTTTCGAAGCTGCGTGATTTCCGCAATGCGTGCGCCAGTGAAAGCGCAAAGGATAGGCGACCAGCGTTTTGCTGCCGTCGTCTGACGATATTCCGTAGTGGCTGGATTGTCTGTGACGGCCGGAACATGATCGCGGGCAGCTCGCAGGATGACGACTGCCTCATCATCAGTGAAACCTTTTTCGCGTGATCGCTGCTTCTTCGGCACTTCCTGCCGAATTTTTTCGGCGACATTGGTTTCCAGCTTGTCGTTTTCCACGGCCCACTTCAGCACCGTTCGGACAGATGCAAGATAGACGTGGCCCACGGTCTTCGCCGAAAGGGTCTTCAGGCGAGTATCGCGCCACTCCATAAGGTTCTGCTTTGTGAGTCGCCGAGCGTCGTTGTGGCCGATGAACTTTACCAAATCGACAAACACCGGCGTCCACCGCTTCTCGATGCCTCGGCCTTTGCCGATCACTTTGCGGCTGGCGATGTAGTCAGTGAGCAGGCGCTTTAGCTGGACCGGCGCCTTCTCATCTGCAACTGGCTGCGCGGCTGCGATCATAGGATGTGAGGGCTGACCGGTGAAATCACCTTCGTCGCGTTCGGCCACACGGGACAGGGCCTCATATTCGGATATGCACATGGCACGCGCGATGGTGCGCCATTCGTCGGTGCCATATTGGGCCGTGGTGTTGCCGCGTGCCCTGAAACGCTCGATCCGGTTGCCGATAACTTCCGCCAGTTCGGCATCGCTCAGGCGGCCGGCCATCCCATCGCGCAGCCTGGCAACCAGCATGTCATCTATGGAACCATGCCGCGCATAGCGGGGGTCGCTGTTGCGCAGTTCTTCGTCGAAGGTGAGGCGCGACTGGTAGTTCTGGAGCGCCATCTGGTCGGGCGCCAGCGGGTAGCGACCCACCGTTACTTCGCGCGCGCCGGCTTCGACCGCTCGCCGTTCGCCGAGTGCTATATCATGTTGTAGTAAGGCGACCGCACCAGGGAGTTTCTTCAGCGCTTCGCGATAGTCGGGGCCGAGCGGTGTTCGCAATTCCGTCTTCCCGTTCATGAACGGGCGAAGCTCTTTCGGGATCACCAAGCGCGCGAAATAGCGCCCGTCTCGATTGAGCAGATTCCGCACCTTGCCAGCCACGTTCGCCGTCCATTTTGTAACGAGTTTTGTAACATCATTATGAACGGAAACCCCTGTGC
>DAOMOI010000103.1:1960-6868 GCA_035444225.1 Aquamicrobium sp.
GATGAATATGAAACGGGACAAAATGCGCGCGAGCAGCACGCGCCTTTTCCGAATCTCGGAAAATCCAGCAACTATCAGGAAAAAATGGTGCTGCGAGAGAGGATTGAACTCTCGACCTCTCCCTTACCAAGGGAGTGCTCTACCACTGAGCTACCGCAGCGTCGGGCGCTTCAATAGCCGCCAATGTCCTCGTTTGCAAGCACTTCCGACGCGGCGATGTCGCAGGCGAAAATCCGGGAATTGACAGGCAGCGCGCAAGCGCGGCGGCGGGCTTTCCGGGTTATGTGATGTGGGGGCCTGCGGTATGCTGAACGGCACTTGCAGCGGCCGGAACGGAAGGCTGGACAACGTTCGTTCCCCGGAATCGCATCGGGACGAACGTTGTCCTGAAAGACTGCCGGACGAAAGCGGGGGGCGCATCCGTCCGGTTTTCACGTGGCGTGCTCGTCTCGTCGTCCGCCACGTCGCAAGGATCAACGCTTGCGGCCGAGCCCGGTCTTCTTGGCGAGGGCGGAGCGCGCCGCCGCGTAGTTCGGCGCCACCATCGGATAGTTGGGCTCGAGCCCCCACTTCTCGCGATACTGTTCCGGCGTCAGGCCGTAATGGGTCATGAGATGGCGCTTCAGCGACTTGAACTTCTTGCCGTCCTCGAGGCAGATGATATAGTCGTCGAAGATCGACCGCTTGGGGTTGACCGCCGGTTTCTGCTTCTCGACCGGCGCCTGCTCGGGCGCTGTGCCGACCCGGGCGAGGGCGGAATGAACCTCCGCGATCAGATTGGGAAGCTCGGCCGCCGGAACCGGATTGTTGCCGACATAGGCCGAGACGAGATCGGCCGTAAGCTCGAGCAGAACATCCTGGTTTGCGCTAGGTATTTCGGAATTTTCCATTATAAGGCCCTGATGCTGAATAGCTGCAATAAGTGAGGCCAGAAGGCCCCACCGGGACGGCGCGCCGACGCCTGTTGGTCGCGTCTTCGATTCACGCGGTCGTACCATAGATGATTCCGATTGCGCAGCATGTCAATTCAACGCGTGTAAAAAAGCATGGCGAAACTGAGGTTATTCGTGACGATTAATCTGGATTCATCTTTGCCATATGCACTATTCTCCGGCGACGTATCAGTCGTATTCGTTGAAATGGCAATGCAAATTTGAACTATATCAGATGCTTCCGCGGGGAAGCCGGGCGCAGGCGGCATGGAGGCGCGGGGCACGGCGACGGCGCTTCTCCAAGTTTCGTTTCGCTCGTCCCAAAAAACACATAGATGTCGGCGAGAAGGCCGCTCGTGTCCCGGACGATCGCGCAGGCAGCATGCGGGCCGACCCGGGGCGACCAGAATTTCAAGGACGATGAGATTGCCGCGATCGTTGAAGAGGAAACTTGCCACGAAGGTCGAAGCGGCGCTTCGCGGCGCATATGGCCGCATGCCCGAGAGGGTGCGGGATTCTGTGCCCGGCGCGCTGAAGGATTTCGTCCGCGACCGGATCGTCCAGAAGACGATTACCGGCGCCTATGACAGCAAGCTGAGAAGCGGCTTCTCCGAACAGGGCCTCGTCGACCTTGTCCGCGTCAAGGCCGATGCGGAGCTGGACGCATATGACAGGGCGCAGGCGTGCCTGCAACTTGCGCGCTGGCATGCGGCGAAAGGCGATTTCGCCGCCGCGCTGGCGGAGATGCGCGACCGCCGCAAGGTCGATCCCGGCGCCGTGTCGACGCGCCGCCAGTACATGCTCGAGGCGCTGTTCCTGTGCCAACTCGGCCGCGCGCGGGAGGCGCGCGCGTTGATCGAGCGATACGCCCCGCCCGGCGTCTTCGACGCCTCGGTCGAGCTGATGAAGGCCAACACGTGGAATCCGGCCGTCACCGGCGAGCGGACGGCGCAGGCCGAGGCCGCGGTTCTGGATCATGTCAACGCGATCTACCGCCATTTCGGGTTCGTAGAGATCGCGAAGCGCGACGCGGACGCGCCGCTTTCCATCGACAATCTGTGCGCGCCAGAGACGCGCGCGCATGTCGACCCGGACACGCCCGTCACCGTGATCGTTCCCGCCTACAACGCCGCCGCGACGATCGCGACCGCGCTGGCCAGCCTGGCTGCCCAGAGCTGGCGCGACATCGAGGTGCTGGTGGTGGACGATTGCAGCACCGACGACACCGCCGCGGTGGCGCAGGCCTTCTGCGATCGCGACCCGCGTTTCCGGCTCATCCGCCAGCCCGCCAACCGGGGCAGCTATGCCTGCCGCAACCGGGCGCTCCAGGAGGCGAGGGGAAAATTCATCACCGTCCACGACGCCGACGACTGGTCGCATCCGCAGCGGGTCGAGCAGCAGGCGCTTGCCCTGC
Source organism: Aquamicrobium sp. (assembly GCA_035444225.1). Lineage (GTDB taxonomy): Bacteria > Pseudomonadota > Alphaproteobacteria > Rhizobiales > Rhizobiaceae > Aerobium. The sequence goes on from DAOMOI010000103.1 coordinate 4,307, forward strand.
TGAAGTCGCCGGACAGGTCCTACAACCTTTCCCGCTTCGCCAAGGCGACGCCGCAACTGGCCTTCTTCGGGACATGGCGCCCGTCGGACAACCTCGTGTCGCTCAACCTGTCCTCGCTCATGTTCCGGCGCGAGGCGCTCGACAGGGTCGGGCTCTGGAACGAGGTCCGTATCGGCGCCGACCGCGAATTCGTCAAGCGTCTCGACCTCCTGCTCGGCGGCGACTACCGGCAAGGCAGCGTCTCGGGCTGTCCGATGGCGTTCGGGCGCAGCCTGCCCAACTCGCTGACCCATCATCACAGCACGCACGTGCGAACGGTCAGCCACGGCGTGCGCCGCACCTATCACGAGGTCACGGATGTCTGGCACGCATCGCTCAAGGCAACTGCCGCGGCCGCCGCGCCGACGGTGCCCGCCAATCTTCCGTTCCCCCACCTGATCAGAAGCGTCAGGATGCCGGAGGCGCGGCTGGATATCGTCATCGTCAACGATTTCAACCGCGACGGCGCATGCTTTCACGCCGCTATGGACATGCTCCGCGCCGCGCGGGCGGCCGGTCTCGACGTTGGGATATTCCAGCATTTTCACTATGACGGCAATGTGACCAGGCCGCTGAGAAGCGAGGTCATAGAATATGCCGCGCAGAACGACGTCCGGATCATAAGCGCCGGCGAGAGCGTGGATGTGGACGCGGTGGTGATCGCCGATCCCACGGTCCTGAGCCATCGTCTGGACATGTTCCCGCACATGAATCCCGGGCGGCTGGTCGTTCTCGTCGACCCGACGGCCGGGTCGCAAGGCAGTCGGCGTCCCGGCAACGGGCGCGCCGCGGGTTTCGACCCCGCGGTTGCCCGCCGCCGCCTTGTCGAGTATTTCGGCCGGGACGGCGAATGGATGCCGCTTTCGGAAGCGGGCGGCGCGCGCGGGGAGGGCACTTCGGCCGCGACGGACATCCGCCAATGGCTCGACCGCCTGCCGCGACGAGAGGGCGCCGCGGCCGCCGGCGCGAATGGCGGGAACGACCGATGAGCGCGAGACCGCGCCCCTTGCCGGCGCGCCGCGGAACGATAGCGATGCGACGATGAACCTGTTTGCCGAAACCAGAAACGCCCTTCGGTGGGTTTTCCAGATCCTGGGACAGTTCCTGCGTGTCGTCCCCGGCGTCACGCTGGCCGTCGTCGCCTGTCTCACCATCGCGCGGATCACGCGCCTGCTCGCCTTCCTGCTGCCGCTCAAGGTCGTCCTGCTTGCCGGGTCGGAGGGCATGCCGCGCTTCTTCCGTGGCTTCCTTTCTCCCGACCAGCGGGAAATCGGCATCGCGGCGCTTTCGGCCGCGGCCATCGTCGCCTACGGGCTTACCCTGTTTCTCGAGGCGCGTTCCAAGCGCCTGTCGGACAGCGGCGGCGCCGACCTCCTGAGCGCGGCCGGCGTCATGGCCGTGGTGACCAATCAGCGCGAGGAGATTCAGGGCATCTATGTCCGCTTCACGCAGATCGTGTCCGCGGTGCTGTTCGTCGCCGCGGGGACGCTCGTGCTTGCGGCGCTCAATCCCGTATTGGCCGCCTACCTTTTCGGCCTCATCCTTTGCTTCTACCTGTTCACGGCCTGGGTTCTCGACGGCGTCACGCCCCTGAAGCAGAACCGGGTCGCGGCCCTGATCGACAAGCGGTTCGCCAGCTATCTCGGCATCCTGTCGTCGGTCGCGTTCCTGTCCGGCTTCCTCGTCATCCTCTACCCGTTCCTGACCCCGGCGGGCGGCAACGTCCTCGTCGCCATCATCTCCATCATCGTGATGCGCCAGGCCACGGGCGCGCTGAACGGGGCGATCAAGGATGTCGTCAGCCTGGTCCAGAAGCGGCAGATCGTCGATGCGCTGGTGTTGCCCGACCGCCAGTTCCATCAGCTGGAGGGCGCCGACCAGCGAACGCTGCGGGCGCTGTTCGGCCGGCAGGACCGCGAAAGGCTGGTCGCCGACGCGCTTGCCGGCCTGCGGCGGCCGGACCAGAGCGTGCAGGTCGAATGGCTCGACCCGCCCACGCGCGGCATGGCGGAGTTCGCCATTGCGCTGCAGGGAGGCGAGGCCCCCGCCCGCCATTTCCGGCAGCGCGTCTTCCCGCCCCGGCTCGGCCGCATGGTGGAGAACGAGGACCTTCTGTTTCGCCATGTCGCGCGCGATGCGGTGCGGGCCGCGCCGGTGGTGACGCGCTTCACCCATGGCGAGCACGAATGCATCGTCTATGACGCGGGCACGGGCGCGGCGCCGACTGGGTCGGGTCTGTCCGCGGCGCATGGCGCCTTCATCGCCGCGCTATGGTCGGTGGAGCCGCCGCCGGCGCTGGTGCGGATCTATGCCGCGTCGCACAAGGCGATGCAGGACCGCCTCACCGACGACCTGCTGGCGCGGATGGACGTCGCCGTCGATTGCGACGAGGCGGCCGCGACGCTGGAGCGGCTGCGCGAGGCCCTGCCGGCGATCCGCGCGGCGATCGCCGCCCTGCCGCTCGTTTTAACCAACCCTGCCTTTGCCCGCGGCCAGGCCGTGCTCGACGCCGACGGCGCCGTT
>DAOMOI010000104.1:0-6864 GCA_035444225.1 Aquamicrobium sp.
GGAAAACCGCTGTCTGCCATCCACGCATAGGACGGGTGTTTGCGCTCGTAGCGGAACTCCGTCTCGTCCGAGCGCAGCACCTTGCTCATAACCTTCCGTGAGATGCTCAGTTCCCAGCATACCTTAAACAGGGTCTTCATTCCATGAAAATCGCATAGGTCACGACGTGGCTTATTGATCGTCCTCGATAAATTCTTCGGGGGGTATCATGGCCATGCTACGCTTGATGACTGACAAATAATTGTATGTATTGATGGATTTCAGGCCTCCAATCTTTGCAAGATCGTCGGTCATAAACCGTACATATTCGTCGTTAGAACGAAAGACGGCTGAGACCTGAAGCTGATAGTTGCCGTTCGTAACCGCGACGAAATAGACTTCCTTGAAACTCGCTATCTTTTCTGCTGCTGCCTTTAACTGGCTGACATCTATTTCAAGCATCAATGCAACCCACGTCTTGTATCCAAGCTTTATAGGATCCGATAGAGCCACGAAGCTGATGACACCGCTATCAACCAGCCGATTCAATTTATGACGGGCTGTCGATTCCGGCATATTAGTGAGCTTCGCGACCTTGGAGATCGACATTCGCGCATCATCCTGGATCAAGCTTATTATGCTGTAGTCGTCTAAAGAAAGTTTCATTGCGTTTCCTAATGTAGGCATCTTGGAACCTTGTTGTAACTCCAAGCTGCTATTGGTTAACAATTTAGTTTTAACTTTTGCACACTTGCTTCATCTATCAGTCCATTCCTCTGCGCTGCCAAAGCGTCATTGCGATTCTCTAGAAATAGCTGAAGGGCGAACCAGACATCAATGATGTGATGGCAGAACAAATACAACACAGGAATCACTTGGCCGCGGGCAAGATACCTAGATGGACAAGCCACGAATGAAGGCGATAGGAGGCAAGGGGTTCATTTAGTCTAGGAGGGCTTTCCCAAGGAGTTTGCTCGGACCCTTGCCCTCGCTGTTCCTGCGACCAAAAACACTTGCTTTGCTGGCGGCGGCGACAAATAATCCAGATCTGCCTTCAAGCAGGTTGCGAATGTAAAGTCGAGGGGCGTTCGCGATATTGGGCGCCATTGAACCGGTCGCGAAACGCCTGGGATCGCGCTGCTCGCACTCCCGTTGATCGGGCGCTGGTCTGGCCTGCTGTGCCGCCAATTGCTACCCAGATCTATAAGGGTCTTGGTGAATTTAAGCAGCAATTCTTACGCTCTATTGCAGACCATTTTGCCAGTAACAGCTATGCGGTCCAGCAGTTCGAAGGCCCTCGCGGAATAGAATCCGCTGCTCGATTTGCCGTGCAACATGATCGGTCCATCACCTCATTGTGCCGATAACGCAGTATGAAAACAAGAAAATTGCTAAATCAACTAGAAAAATCTCTAAAAACTGCTGACTCGTGAATTTTATCGTTGTCGACCAATGATATCGGTGATATGTAATTTCTCAATCTCACGGAGGGTCTGGATTTGAGGAGTGCCGATGTGGACATTGCAGTTGATAGAGTTGTGCCGGCGGTATCTTAGATACGAAGGTGATGGTGTTCGCCCTCGGGATATCGAGGGTGAGGAGTGTCTTGATTTAGAGCCGGGCCAAGGTGTGTCGGATCACTCGTATCCGTGGTTGGCGAGGGCTATCTGGGAGTATGCTGGTCCGCTGATGTGGTTCCTGCTATCCTTAGATGTGAGTGGTGCCCGGAGCTGGGGCGGGGCGCTGTCGTTCAAGTCGGCAAGAACTACAATCAACTTCAATTGTAGGTAATCCTGATCTGAGAGAACATTCAAATTTTTTGCAGGAAAGGGAGGAAGGTTAATGAAGAAAAGATTTTGTGCACTTCTCGCAGGGGCGGCGCTCGCTTCGTTTGCCGTCGCGGCATCGGCGCAAGATATGCCAAGCACAACTATGAATGTTGTAGGAAGCTGGAGCAATTTGCCACTATATCAGAAGTTTGAGCATAAATTCTGGAATGAGATTGTTCCTATAAAATCCAACGGCTCTATTTCTGTTGAAATAACAACATTTGACCAAATGGGCGTAGCGGGAGGTGATGTTTTTCGAATGCTTGGTGATGGCGTGTTCGACGTCGGCATGACTGTTGGCAACTACACGGTCAGTGACGCGCCCGAGCTGGAGGGTCTCGATGTGCCGCTGATCGCCATGGACGCGGCGAGCGCCCGCAAGATGGTCGAGGCGGCCAAGCCCTGGGTCGCCGAGATCATGCGCGACCGCTTCAACGCCCATACGCTGGCGATCGCGCCCTATCCGCCGCAGATCGTGTTCTGCAACGCCGAGGTCGCCAGCCTGGACGACCTTGCCGGCAAGAAGATCCGCGGCTCGGGCCGCATGACCTCGCTGTTCCTCGAGGCGCTCGGCGCCGAGGGCATCACGCTCGCCTTCTCCGAGGTGCCGGGCGCGCTGGAGCGCGGCGTCATCGACTGCGCCGTTACCGGCGCGGGCTCGGGCTATGCCTCGGGCTGGCACGAATCCTCCACCCACCTCGTCAACCTGCCGCTCGGCGGCTGGGACCCGGTCGTCACCGCGGTCAACCTCGACAAGTGGGAAAGCCTCGACCCGGCGGTGCAGACCTTCCTGACCGAGACGATCGCGACCGATTTCGAGACGCCCGCCTGGGACGACGCGGCCGGCGCGCTCGCCCGCGACATCGACTGCCTGACCGGCTCCGGCGAATGCGCCCGCGGCCCGGCCGCCTCGATGAAGCTGGTCGAGCTTTCCGACGAGGACAAGGCGCGCGCGGTCTCGATCCTCGAAGAGAAGATCCTGCCGGATTGGGCCGAGCGCGCCGGCGGTGATTGGGGTGCGCGCTGGAACGACACCGTCGGTGCCGCGCTCGGCGCCAAGATCGGCGCCAAGGCCGGCGACTGACGGATCGGACCCCAAGGATGGAACCCCAGGCCAAATCGGGCGCCGCGCCGATGATGCGCATCATCGGCGCGCTGCGGACCCTCAACACGTACATCGCGCTCGCATGCGGCGTCGCCCTGATGGCGGCGGTCGCCCTGATCCTGATGGAAGTGGCCGGACGCAGGGTGCCGGCGCTGCGCGTCGGCGGCGCCGACGAGATCTCCGGCTATGTCATGGCCGGCCTCGCCACCTGGGGCTTCTCCTATGCGCTGGTCGAGCGCGCCCATGTGCGCATCGACCTCGTCTACATGAAACTGCGCCCGGCCGGCCGGGCGCTGTTCGACATACTGGCCATGGCCAGCGTCGCCTTCATCGCGGTGCTGGTGGCCTATTACGCCTATGACGTGCTCGCCAAGTCGCTGGCGCGCGGCTCGCGCTCCAACACGCCGCTGGCGATCCAGCTCTGGATCCCGCAGATCATCTGGTTCGCCGGCTGGGTCTGGCTCGCCATCAGCTCGACCGTGCTGCTGGCCGGCCTGCTCGTCCTGTCGTTCGGCCGCCACTGGAAGGCGGTCGGCGAGGTCGGCGGCATCGATTCCGAGACGGGGGACATCGCATGATCTGGTTCGTCGCAACCGGCCTCGGCGTGCTGCTGGTGCTGTCCATCCCCGTGGGGGCGGCGCTGTTCCTGCTCGGCCTCGGCCTCGACTTCTTCTTCTCGCCGCTGCCGCTGATCCGCGGCCTCGGCCAGATGGTCTATTCCTCCTCCGACAGCTTCCTGCTCATCGCCATCCCGCTCTTCGTGCTGCTCGGCGAGATCCTGGTGCGCGCCGGCATCGCCGAGCGCACCTATTCGACGCTCGACGCCTGGTTCTCCTGGCTTCCGGGCGGCCTCGTCCATGCCAATATCGGCACGGCGACGATGTTCTCGGCCACCTCCGGCTCGTCGGTGGCCACCGCCGCCACGGTCGCCACCGTGGCCATGCCGCAGGCCGAGAAACAGGGCTACGACCAGCGCCTGTTCGCGGGCGCCATCGCCGCCGGCGGCACGCTCGGCATCCTGCTGCCGCCGTCGATCAACCTGATCATCTACGGCTTCCTGACCCAGACCTCGGTGCCGCAGCTCTTCATGGCCGGCATCCTGCCCGGCCTGCTGATGGCGCTCGGCTTCATGATCATCACCGCGATCATCTGCAAGATCAGGCCCGACCTCGGCGGCCCCAGCCGCTCCTTCACCTGGCGCCAGCGGCTCGAAGGACTGCCGCACCTGATCCCGGTGTTCATGGTCTTCGCCATCATCATCGTCTCGATCTATCGCGGCTGGGCGACGCCGACGGAAGCGGCGGCCGTGGGCGTGGCCATGGCCATGGCCATCGCCGCCTTCTACAAGGCGCTGACCCCGGCCAACATGCGCGCGGCGCTGCTCGGCACCATCCGCACCACGGCGCTGGTCATGTTCGTCATCGTCGGCGCCTATTTCCTCAACTACGCGCTCGGCGCCACCGGCCTCGGCCGCCAGCTCAACACGTTCCTGAACGAGCTCGGCCTCGGCCCCTACGGCATGCTGCTGGTCATCATCCTCATGTATATCGTGCTCGGCTTCTTCATCGAGACGCTGGCGCTGATGATCGCGACGATTCCCATCGTGGTGCCGATCGTCGCCGGGCTCGGCTTCGACAAGGTGTGGTTCGGCATCCTGCTGATCGTGCTGATCGAGATGGCGCTGATCACCCCGCCCGTGGGCTTGAACCTCTATGTCGTGCAGGGCGCGCGCAAGGGCGGCCGCCTCGGCGAGGTGATGATGGGGGTGATCCCCTATGTGCTCGTCATGCTCGCCATGGTCGCGCTGCTCGTCGCCGTGCCCGGCATCGCCCTGTTCTTCAAGCCGGTGTGAGCCGGCGCACCTTTCGAGTGGACTCCTCAATGACCAACACGATCACCTTCGACGTGGCCGGCGCAGGCCCGGTCACCATCGCCATCGAGAACGCCATCATCGCCGGCTGGACCGGCCGCAATGCCGAGGCGGTCGCCCACCACATCGCCGAGCTGGAGGAGATCGGCGTGCCGCCGCCCTCGACCGTGCCGCTCTACTACCGCGTCGCCGCCTCGCTGCTCACCACCGGGCCGGCGATCGAGACGGTTGACGACACCTCGTCCGGCGAGTGCGAGCCGGTGCTGGTCGACGACGGCGAGCGGCTTTATCTCGGCCTCGGCTCCGACCACACCGACCGCAAGCTGGAGGCCCATTCGGTCGCGCTGTCGAAGCAGATCTGCGCCAAGCCGCTTGCCGCCACGTTGTGGGCCTTCGACGAGGTCGCCGGCCATCTCGACGAGATCCGCCTGCGCTCCTTCATCCGCGACGACGAAAGCGCCGAATGGGTCCCCTATCAGGACGGCACGCTCGCCTCGATCCGCCCGCTGGCGGACCTCGTCGCCGGCGCGCCCTTGGCGCGGGGACCGGCGCGGCTGGCGCAGGGAACGGCGATGATGTGCGGCACCTTCACCGTCCTGTCCGGCGGCGTGCGCCCGGCCCGCTATTTCCGCATGGAAATGGAGGATGCGAAGCTTGGCCGCGCCATCGCCCACAGCTATGAGATGAAGACCCTTCCGGTCGTTTCCTGAACCGGCTCTTTCCCGAGGTTGCCATGCCGACGCCATCGCCCATCAATCCGCGCCCCGGCCGCATCGCCTTCCGCGCCGCCGACCGGGCGCGGGCGGCCATCGACCGCGCCCTGGCGACCGATGCAGAGGTGCTGGCGCGGACCTTCACGCGCTTCGACGCCGGCCGGATCGCGGCCGAGGCCGAGGCGCTCGATCGCGACGCCGCGCGCCGGGACGGCCCGCTCGCCGGCCTCGCCGTGTCGATCAAGGACCTGTTCGACGAGGCGGGCGAGACCACCACGGCCGGCTCCTCGGTGCTGTCCGGCGCGCCGGCCGCGACGCGTGACGCCGAGGCGGTGCGCCGGCTGCGCGCCGCCGGCGCCTTCGGCTGCGGCCGCACGACGATGAGCGAGTTCGCCTATTCCGGCGTCGGGCTCAATCCGCATTTCGGCGATCCGGGCAACGCGCTCGATCCCGCCCGCATCACCGGCGGCTCGACCTCGGGCGGGGCGCTCTCGGTCGCGCTCGGCATCGCCGATGTCGCGCTCGGCTCCGACACCGGCGGCTCGGTGCGGATCCCGGCCGCGTTGAACGGCCTGTGCGGCTTCAAGCCGACGCAAGGGGCCGTGCCGCTCGACGGCGCCTTCCCGCTCTCCGGCACCTATGACAGCATCGGCCCGCTCGCGCGCTCGATTGCCGTCTGCGCCGCCGTCCACGCCATGCTTTCCGCCAGCCGTCCCGACGCGGACGCGCTGCCCGGGCGGCCGCGCCTCGGCATCGCGCGCGGGGTGTTGACGGACGGGCTGGATGCGCAGGTCGCGCGCGATTTCGCCGCTGCGCTCGAAGCGCTGCGCGCCGCCGGCTGGGAGCTGGTGGAAGCCGATACGCCCTTCCTCGACGGCTTCGGCAACGTCAATCGCGTCGTCGTCGCCAGCGAGGCCCATGTCATCCACCGCGACCGCCTCGACCTGCTCGAGACCGCGGGCGACCCGCGCGTGCTGAAGCGCATCCGCGCTGCCGAGAGCGTCAGTGACAATGATCTCGCCGATGCGCGGGCGCAGCGCGCCGCCGCCATCGCCGCCTTCGGCAAGGCCGCCGCCGGCTTCGACGCCTTCCTCGCGCCGACCCTGCCCACGGTCGCGCCGCTGATCGCGGAGGTCGAGGCCGATTTCGACCGGCTGAACGCGCTGATGCTGCGCAACCCTTCCGCGATCAACTTCCTCGACGGCTGCGCCGCCACCGTGCCCACTCATGGCGGCCAGGCGCTCGCCACCGGGCTGATGATCTTCGCGCCGGGCGGTGCCGACTGGCGCGTGCTGGCGCTGGCGGAACGCGCCGAAGCAGCCCTGTCGTCGTGACCTTTCCGTCGTGATATTGGCCGACTGGCTCGGG